>JAZGIF010000027.1:0-2038 GCA_036481835.1 Nitrosopumilaceae archaeon | reverse complement strand
ATTTTAGTTGTAGATGTAAATCGAGGTTTTCAACTACAAACCAATGAAAGCTTGAAGATTCTTGAAAGCCGAAAGGTTCCGTTTGTTGTTGCACTAAACAAAACTGATATGGTTTCAGGCTGGAAAAATACTGATACTCCTTACATTTCTCAAGCCATCAAGCAACAAGATCAGTTTGTTCAAACTACACTTGATGAAAAAATCTATGATGTTGTAACAGCACTATCTGTTTTAGGATATCAATCAGAAGCGTTTTTTCGTGTAAAAGATTTTGCAAAAGAGGTTTCCATTGTTCCTGTGAGTGCAAGGAGCGGTGTAGGAATTCCTGAGCTATTAGCTGTTTTGGTTGGTTTGGCTCAACAATTTCTACAGAAAAGACTAGATCAAGAAGAAAAATCAACACGTGGAATAATTCTTGAAGTAAATGATGAGGTAGGATTAGGACCCACAGCAAACATGATTCTCATTGATGGTCATTTGAAAAAGGAACATAACATAATTGTTGCAAAGAGGGATTCAGTTGTTGTTACTAAACTAAAGGCTATGTTACTTCCTAAACCACTTGATGAAATGCGAGATCCTAGAGATAAATTCAAACCAATAAACGAAGTTCAAGCTGCTGCTGGAATTAAAATTGCATCACCTGATTTAGATGGAGTTCTTCCAGGAAGTACTGTTTACGCTACTGATGATGCAACTAAAGCTGATGAGCTTAAAAAATCGATAGAATCTGAAATGAAGGCAGTCTTTATAAAGACTGAAACAAAGGGCGTGATTCTAAAATGTGATACAATTGGATCTTTAGAAGCATTAATAGAAATGTTAAGACGCCAGCAAATTCCAATATCTATGGCAGACATTGGTCCTGTAACTCGTCGTGATGTCATGGAGGCAAAAGCCATCAAAGAAAACAATAGGCATCTAGGAGTAATTCTTTCATTTAATGTCAAAGTTACTCCTGAAGCTGAAACAGAATCAGAAAATTATCACATAAGGATCTTCTCTGATAAAGTCATCTATTCTTTGCTTGATTCCTATACACAATGGGTTGATGAAGACAGCTCAAACGTAGAAAATTCTATGTTTGCTGAACTTACTCCTATTGGAAAGTTTACTTTCTTGAAAGGATATATTTTTAGAAATAGTAATCCAGCTGTTTTTGGAATTAGGGTTGATGTTGGAAATCTACGACAGAAAATTGCATTTATGAACAAGTCTGGTAAAAAAATAGGAACAATTCACCAATTACAAGATCAAGGAAAAACTATGGAATCTGCAAAAAAAGGACAAGAGGTTGCATGTTCTGTTCAAAACATTACTGTTGGAAGGCAGATCAAAGAAGAGGATGTTTTCTACACTCTTCCACCTCCAGATGATGCAAAACAATATCTAAAAAAATTCATGAATAAGCTTAGCTCCGAAGAACTTCAGATTTTAAACGAAATAGTTGAAATCCAAAGAGTGCTAAATCCAGTTTATGGTTACTAAAATTAAGAAAATTTTTGTGCAATCAAGCTGATACCAGGCTCGCCCACAGCACCAACGACTCTATCAACTGGTTGACCATTTTTGAACATGATAAAAATAGGTATAGATTGAATTCCTAATTTAGTTGCAATATCTGGATTTTCATCAATGTTTAGTCTTGCAAAGCGGATTTTTTTGAATTTTTTTGATAGTCTAGTAAACACTGGATGCATGGATCTACATGGGCCACACCACTCTGCCCAAAAATCTACAAGAGTTGGAGTTTCTCTAGAAATCATCTGCTCAAAATTAGAAGAAATTAGTTCAATAACCCCTGATTCCTCTTGAATTTTTCGCTCTTCTTGAATTTTTAACATATCAGCTAATTTTTTAGCCTTAATTTTTTCAAGCTCTTCATCACTCAATGCCTCAACTAGGTTAAAGATTATTTTATTCGTTATCATCGAGTTTAGAGAGTTATTTTAAATCTATTCTAATTCCACTCGTTTCGATTTCATATCGTAGTGGTGCAGGTAGTTCTTGATACGATTTGTTTACTAGAATCTTAATT
>JAZGIF010000026.1:0-3191 GCA_036481835.1 Nitrosopumilaceae archaeon | reverse complement strand
ATTCCTGCAGCTATTGTTGCACCCATATCTCGTAGTGCAAACCTTCCCATCTCAGGAAACTCTTGGAATGATTCGATGCAGGTTGGTCTTACTGGTTTAATTTTTACAATTGCAGAGTCTCCAACCTTTAGGAATTTTGGATTCTCTTCTTCAACTGCACCTGTTGCAGGATTAATTTTTGATTCAAAAGCGGTAATTGTTGCTGCAACTTGTGTAGTGTGTGCGTGCATTACTGGAGTATAACCAGGTGCAAGAGCTGTTGGGTGATGTATTATAATAATTTGTGCTCTGAATTCTTTAGCAACTTTTGGAGGAGCGTCTGGAGTTCCCATGACGTCGCCTCGTTTGATATCTTTTTTCTCAACGCCTCTCAAGTTAAAACCAATATTGTCACCAGCTTCAGCTGATGGCATTTCAGTATGATGGGTTTCAATAGATTTGATTTCACCAGGTGCGCCTGAAGGCATAATGACAATCTTGTCTCCTGCCTTCATCTTTCCAGTCTCAACACGACCTACCGGAACAGTTCCAACTCCAGTAATCGTGTAAACATCTTGAATTGGTACACGAAGTGGTTTGCCTACTGGTTTTTCTGGAAGTGTAAAGTCATCAAATGTTTCTAGCAATGTTTTTCCAGTCCACCATTTCAAATTCTCAGATTTTTTGACAAGGTTATCACCTTTCCACCCAGAGACTGGAAGAAATGGAACTGCATCTACTTTGAAACCAACAGATTTGATTAATTTTTCACCTTTTTCTTTTGCCTTCTTGAATGCATCCTCAGAATAATTGCTATCATCCATTTTGTTGATGGCAATAATTATCTGATTTACGCCAAGTGTCTTTAGTAAGAAAGCATGTTCTCTTGCTTGACCGCCTGGGGCTACTGCTGTATCAGTTTCTCCTTCCTTTGCGGATAAAACCAACACTGCACAGTCTGCTTCTGAAGCACCCGTAATCATATTTTTTACAAAGTCCCTGTGGCCTGGGGCATCAATTAGTGTAAAGAAGAATTTTGGAGTTTCAAATTTTTGAAAAGCAAGATCAATGGTAATTCCGCGTTCTCGTTCATCTTTGATATTATCCATAACCCATGCGTACTTGAAGGTATCACCCTTTCCTGTTTTTTCTGATTCTTCAGCATGTTGTTGGATAGTTCTTTCATCAACCACACCTAACTGCATGAGAAAATGTCCCATAGTAGTAGACTTGCCGTTATCAATGTGCCCTGTAATTATCATATTCAGATGTGGTTTATCTGCCATATCGATTTCGTAGTGAGAGGGGTTTTATTACCATTTCGATTTTTTTGAATAATCTTGAAAGTTTTTTCGCTTTTTTTTGATCTGAAATTTTCAGAAAATTACACATAAATCAAAGTGACCAGTGAAAGAAGCCATGAAAATTACTGTATCTGTCATCAAAGCTGATGTCGGCGGTGTTGGAGGCCACACTAAACCAAGTGACAGTCTCTTAGACGTAGTAAAAAAAACTGTAAAAAACGCTGGAGGGTTGTTAATTGATTCTTACATTGGATATTGTGGAGACGATGTACACATTGTGATGACGCATACAAAAGGCGTTGACAATCAAGAAATACACAAGTTAGCTTGGGACTCTTTTGAAGCTGGTACCAAAGTTGCAAAAGAAGAGGGACTTTATGGTGCAGGACAAGATCTTCTAAAGGATTCATTTTCTGGGAATGTTAAAGGAATGGGACCTGGAGTTGCTGAATTGGAATTTGAAGAAAGGCCAAACGAGGCCTTTACAGTATTTGCAGCAGATAAGACTGAACCTGGTGCTTTCAATTATCCGTTTTATCGTTTATTTGTTGATGCAATTAGCAATACTGGCTTAATTGTAAACAAGTCACTAGCACAAGGAGTAAAATTTAATGTCATGGATGTTGAAAAAGCAGAAATTGCTGAATTAGTAATGTGGGAAGACAAGCCCACACTAGAAGCAGCATTAATGTATCCAGGACGTTATGTTGTTTCCACTATCAACACTAAAGATGATGAACCGATCGTTGCTGCATCAACTGATAGATTACACAATATTGCTGGAACGTATGTAGGAAAAGATGATCCCATATGCATTATTAGAACTCAAAAAAATTTTCCCGCCACTGAAGAAGCAGGAAGTGTGTTTAACAATCCGCATTATGTAGCAGGAAATACTAGAGGTAGTCATCATATGCCTTTAATGCCAGTTAAAATCAACTCTGCAGCAACAATTGATTATTGTATTCCAATAGTTGAAGCCCTTGTCTTTAGTATGCATAATGGAAAACTTGTAGGACCCTTTGATGGATTTTCAACTCCCGATTGGGACTATGTAAGACAAATAGCAACAAAAAGAGCTTTAGCAATGAGAAGTCAAGGATTTATCCATCCGGCAACTTTGGTGCCATCTGAATTAGAATATGCAGAAGGATATAAGGCTAGAATGGATGTTTTGAAAAGTAAGATGAAGCCACTTGATAAATCACAATCTAGTGGTAAGAAAAAGGGATCATACGAAGATCCTGATTAAAATCACTTTTTCAAAAAAGTTTGTCAAAAGTTTACTTAAAAAAATTTATTCCAAATTGTAGTATACATATACAAAAGATTAATAGAAAACAATGTTAATACAAAATCAAATGCATAAAATAGTATTTTTTGGTGATTTGAAATTTTTCATCATTGCAGGAATAGGAATAATTACATTTTCCAATATTGTCGTACATTTATTTGGACAGACTATTCCTGGCATTGTTTGGGCATTTTTCAAAGATGTTAGCGAAATTGTGGTATTTACAGCTGTCTTTGTTTTTGCATTTTCTTGGTTGTTAAAATCAAGACCCCCTAAAAAACCAAAAAATTACAATGTAGTAATTTATGATGTATTTGGAAAAGAATCTAACATTGAAGGGTTACGAACTGATTTTAAAACCCATGATGTAGCATGGAGTTTTATGAAGCAATACAAAAAATCCTACCCATTGTATAACTTTGCTTTGGTTTCGGATTTTCTAAAATCCGACAAAAAAACTATTTTTAGATATATTTAGCAACTCACTTTTATTCTGGATTCTATAAAAAATTCAGAGTGAAGTTTTCTCTTCTAGCAGAAACATTCGAAAAGATGGAAAAGACGTCAAAGAGGTTAGAATTAACAGATCTTCTTGGAGAGTTATTTAAAAAAAC
>JAZGIF010000025.1:0-2978 GCA_036481835.1 Nitrosopumilaceae archaeon | reverse complement strand
AAGACAAGTTTTCTACAAATCGACATTTTTTTACCAATTTCGAATCAAGTTCACCATAAAATTCTGTTTTTGCAGGACCAATTCCGCCCAACAGTATTAACTCAGAGTTTGAATCCATCTTTTTGACTTTATTTGCAACTTTCTTGAAGAAAACATGAATTTTGGTTTGTCTTGCCCTTAGGAATCTCCCTTGACTCTGTCCTCCTTTTCTATGTCTTCCCTGTAGATGAATTCCAAGTCTAGCTTCTTGTACTATCTGACTCCCATGAAATTTCTGTATTCTTGCGGATTTTTGATCGAGCGTTACTAACAAGATATCATAATTGGTTTTGAGAATGTCACAGAATGGTTTGATGTATGGCCTTTTGCTTACCATGTAGATGTAGGGCAGTTTTTTTGAGGTTCCAATTTCTTTGGTTTTTACTTTGCCGTTTTTAATCCATCCAAAAATACAAAGAGTTTTTGTATACTTGCCTGCCGAGGAAGGATTCTCTTTAAGTTCTGTGATTCTTTTTTCTATTTGTGATTCTATTATTTCAAATTGCTCTTTCCTTTTTGTTTCCTGTAGTAACGATATGGTTTCTTGGCCCTTACCGTATGGATAATAGACCGACACGCATGTAGTGTCAATCTGTTTTACCTCATAGAGAAACTGGTTTAGGGATAGCCACTCAGCTGATGAGATTTCAGAGTCCAGATTGTTTTTCACAAGTTTTGCTTTTATTTCATTAATTAGTAGCTTTTTACTCTTTATTGTCGCGGACCCCTAGTGTAGTTTTTGGATTCTACGGATTTAACAACCAAAATAGATCCTAATCGAGCCTGATCGCACCTCGTAAAAAAAATTGAGTCACAAAGCTCAACAAAACTTCTGTTGAAAGTTAATAAGGTAAAGTACGGTACCATACAGTATGAAGACTCGACTCACGTATGTTCCCGTTGATGTAGCCGATCAGTTTGAGGATTTCATTATACATCGTGAGGAGCAGGTTCTTGATGCAGTCAAGGCACGTACACGCGATTTTAGCACTCTGTCTCTTCTAAAACTGCTGTATCAAGTGCGTTACAATTCTATGACATTTTCAGACCTATATTCGAAATCTAAAATTCGTATGAAAAGATCATTTCTCAACTATCTCCATCTTTGCGTCGATTACAACTTTGTTTCAAAAAAAGCTGTTGGGCATAATGTTATCTATTCTATTACCGATAAAGGCATGACGATGTTAGATTTGTTTATGCAGAAAAGTAATTAGTCCCGAAAATTTGACGTAAAGAGTGCAAAAAGGGGCATTCCCAGAAGCAGAAGTATTTGAAATAAAAAAGGTTAACTACAATTCTCCAATTGTCTTTGCAGGTTTTGTAGGAGCAGGTTTAGCAGGACCGTTATCTGTTGGGTACATTATTGAGAAATTGAAAATGCAAGAAGTGGCTTATATGAGATCAAAATACTTGCCACCATCTACTGTTTTTATTCAGGGAAGACTTCGTCATCCGTTTAGATTTTACTCAAATAAAGAAGGAACAATTTGTGCCGTTATTTGTGAAATCACATTACGCATGGAAGGCTTGTATACGTTGGTTGCTGCAATTTTGGATTGGGCAGAACAAAAAGGATCAAATGAAATAGTAATTTTAGATGGAGTGGAAACTGACAAGCCTCATGATGAAAAAGCATATTGTGCAGCAGAAGAGGATCTTTGTAGAATAATGGAAGACAAAGGAATCAAAATGATCCCACAAGGTTTCATAACAGGAATACCAGGTGGAATTTTGAATGAATGCATACTAAGAAAAATTCAAGGAGTTACATTGCTTGTCAAAGCAAGCCACCAAAGCCCAGATACTGTTGCAGCTGCAACCCTAGTAGAAGCAGTAAACAAAGCTTATCAGATAAACATTGACACAAAAGATCTTCTGAACCAAAAAGAAAAGATTGGAATTGATTTTAAAGAACTATCAGAAAAATATGCAGAAGATAGAAAAACCGATGCTGGCATGTACATGTAAAAATCGAGTGTCTTGAGTTCATATAACCAAATCATTTTACAAAAAAATAGGAGGGCGGCATAATTGGCGATAACTTACAAAAGCACAGGGGTAGACATTAAAAAAATTAAAAAAAGCCAATCAGAAATTGGCAAGATTATTCAATCCACCCATAAACTGCAAAAAAAAGCAAAAATTACTCACGGTTTTGGGCATTACGCTGGAATTGTGGAAATTTCAGGAGGTACATTGCTTGCATCGCATACTGATGGTGTCGGAACAAAGGTCCTAATTGCAAACTTGATGAAAAGATATGATACTATCGGAATTGACTGTGTCGCAATGAATGTTAATGACATTATCTGTATTGGTGCAACACCAATTTCCTTTGTTGATTATATTGCTGCCAACAAAAACGATACCGCAATTCTTCGAAAAATTGTACAAGGATTAGCAAAAGGAGCAAAAAAAGCTAGAGTTCCAATAGTTGGCGGAGAAACTGCAATTATGCCAGATTTATTTTCAGGAAAAGGATTTTCATTTGATCTTTCTGGTATGGTTACTGGAATTTTATCAAAAAAACAAATGATTCTTGGCAAATCGATAAAGTCAGGTGACATCATCATAGGTTTGAAAAGTTCCGGTTTGCACTCAAATGGTTATTCACTTGCAAGAAAAGCTCTTCTTTCAAAATATTCAGTTAAAGACAAAATAAAAGGAATCGGAGTTTTAGGTAACGCACTTTTAGCGCCAACTGAAATTTATGTAAAACCAGTTTTAGAGTCACTTGAAAAATGTAAAATTCATGGTCTAGCTCACATTACAGGCGGCTCCTTTACAAAACTTCTTCGCCTAAAAAAAATTGGATTTAATTTGGATTCTTTGCCAAAAACTCCTCCATTGATGCAATTAATTGAAGACCAAGGTGTGAAACAAGATGAAATGTACAAGACATTTAACATGGGAATTGGATTTTGCGTCATTGCTCC
>JAZGIF010000024.1:0-2511 GCA_036481835.1 Nitrosopumilaceae archaeon | reverse complement strand
GCTACAAGTGCAGAATCAAAGTTGCAAACAAAGTTGGCACAGCTTCGTTATGAAATGTCTCGTGCTAAAGAACGGGTTCGACTTGCAAAAAAAGGAGAACAGCCTGGATTTTTAGGAATTGGAAAATTCGAAGTTGATGTTTACTATAACGATATCAAACATAGAATGATTAGTATAAAATCTAAACTTCGTAAAGCAGGAAAACAAAGAGCACTTCACAGACAATCAAGAAAAAGAATGGGATTTGATACTATTTCCTTGGCTGGATACACTTCAGCAGGTAAAACGACATTGTTTAATTTACTTACAGGAGAACAAAAAGATCAAGGAAAAGAACTTTTTACAACTCTAACTACTACGACAAGAAAAATTTCCATAAATAGAAAACCTGTTTTAGTATCAGATACAGTAGGTTTTATCAGCAAACTTCCTGCTTACCTCATTGATGCTTTCAAATCAACATTAGAAGAGTTGCTTTACACAGATGTGGTAATTGTTGTAATAGATATTAGTGATGATGAACCAGAATTAAAAAAGAAATTTCAAAGTTCTATCCGAACGCTCTATGAGTTAGGAGTAGAACCAGATAAAATGATTTTTGCACTAAACAAATCGGATCTTATTGAATCAGATGAAATTTTAACAAAAGTAAAAGCTCTAAAATTAAATGAAACTAAAAAATGGATTCCAATTTCGTCTTTGACAGGAGAAAACATATCACAATTAAAGGATCTCATTTACAAGTTGTTAGAACCAAAAAAAACTGTGACCACAAAAAAATCATTAAAAACAGAGCTTGATAAAATCTATGGTAATTGAAATACTACGAATTGGTCAGAGATTAGTAAGAGATGATAGGGTGACTACACATGTAGCTCTTGTTGCAAGGGCTTTTGGTGCATCAAAAATTTACATGAATGAGGTAAATCCAGAAATAAAAGAAACGCTTGAAAAGATTAACAAAACTTGGGGTGGAACATTCAAAATAGAATTTCTCGATGATTGGAAAAAAGTAATCAAAACAAAAAAAGCAAATTCTGTGAAAATCATTCACCTTACAATGTATGGAGAAAACATCAATGAAATTGAATCTAAATTACACAAAGAGGAAAATGTTTTGATAGTTGTTGGAGCAGAGAAGGTTCCTAGAGAGATGTATGATTTGGCTGATTACAATGTGGCAATTGGTAATCAACCCCATTCTGAGGTTAGCTCACTTGCAATAGTTTTAGATCGAATTCAAAAAGGTAGGCAATTTTTTACCAAATTTGAAAATTCTGTCAGAGAAATAATTCCCACTAAAAATGGCAAAAACGTCATTATCAAAAAAACAATGGATAAATAATGGAATAAAGCGTGAAAATGAGCGTTGGTTGACAAGTACGAAGATCCTTTTGTTAGAATTTCAGCAATGATTGGTGGTGACGAATATCTCAAAGTAGCTCGTTCCCTTTTAAAATCAAAAGATGCAACAGATGAAGAAATTGCAAGCTCTACTGGCCTAAGAATCAACATGGTAAGAAGAGTACTTTATGATCTTTTTGGAAAAGCCCTGATAACTGGAATTAGAGTCAAGGATGAAAAAAAAGGTTGGTTTGTTTATCGATGGCGTTCTCGTAGAGATGAAGTAGAAAATTTTATCGAAGGACAAAAAAAGAAAATTGCTGAAAGACTTCAACAAAGATCTGATTATGAAAACTCGTCTGACTTTTATCATTGTGGAAATGAAGATTGTCCAAGGATAACTTTTGAAGACGCACTTGACGGTTTCTTCAAGTGTCCAAATTGTGGTAGAGTTTTAAACTTGAAGAAAAATGATAAAGCAAAAAAAGCATTTGCTTACAAAATTGATCATATTAAAAATGATATGAGAAAATAAATAAAATCATTAATCCTATATGATACTTTAACGTAGATACTTTATGATGACAGAACCACCAAAATCAGAAGGTTCAGATGAGATCTGTCCAAGGTGTAAGCGACCAAAAAGCAAACATACTCCTGAAGAAATTCTTGATTGTTCTCGCAAAATGCGAGAATTTAAAGAGACAAAAGAAGGTGGTGCTGGAATTGAGTAATTTGTATTTAGTGAGTTTTCTGAACTGAATAAATTGGATACATGTACTTTAAGCCAATAGAACATGCATTAATCATCTTATATTGAAAGTTTTCAAAGTTCTTAACAATTCTATACAAATCACTTCCGATTACTATTCCATTCTTTGAAGCACTGTGGTTTATTTTGTTACACATGTTCACAGGTGTCCCAAGAACATCAATGGAAGATGAGTAATTTGTTTTCATAATAGTTACCTTACCATAATCAGCACTTATTCTAAAATTCAAAGACGGCAATTTGTCATTTTTCATTTTTTTATTGATATTCTTATGTTCCTCAACCATAGTTATGGCACAATTTAAGCAATCCAAATGACTATGATCATGAGTGGATTTAGATGATTGTGGGAAATAATACAGAAGACTATCACCGATATTCTTTATAACAAATCC
>JAZGIF010000023.1:0-6229 GCA_036481835.1 Nitrosopumilaceae archaeon | reverse complement strand
TCTATCTCCAATCATTACATGACCATGGACAACTGCTTGTCTTGCTTGGTATGGTGTTTTGAATTCTAACGTCTTATGTACAATTGTCTGCAATCTACGTGATAACAAATCAGTTACTTGAAGATTTAAAACGTCATCAAGGGTTGAACTTTCACCTACTAATCCTATTCTAGCCAATGAATTCATCAAAATAGGTTCCTCCCTTTTTCTTATTTCTTCTCGGAGTGCAAGCAAAGAACGAGCTTGATGTCTAAATTTGGAGAGTTGTGTATGTGCTTTCCATAATTCTCGTTTGGTTTTCAAACCAAATGTACCCAGAGTTTTCAATTCTTCCATTTTAAGATCATAATTAAGTGGACGTTTTGGTTTTTTCCAAGCTCTTCTTGGATATTTAGGATCTCCCATTCATTTCACCTATTTTTTTGATTCTCCTTTTGCTCCTTTAGCTCCACCAGCTTTTTCTTTAGTCGGTGCAGCTCCTTTAGCTCCTCCAGCTTTTTCTGTAGTCGGTGCAGCTTCAGCTCCTTCAGCTGGTGCTACAGCACCTTCAGCTGCTCCTTCTGCACCTGGTGCACCTGCAGGCAAAATTTTTCCACCTTTTTTCACACCAACTGCTCCACCTTTTCTACCAGTAGTGCGTGTTCTTTGGCCTCTTACTTTCAAACCAAACATATGTCGAATACCTCTCCAACTATTGACCGTTTTTTCTCTTTCAATATCATTTCTTACAGTAAGTGCAATATCAGATGTAATCAAATGCATATTCTTTCCAGTTTCAAGATCCTTTCTTCTATTCAAGAACCAATTTGGAAAATTTTCTGATGAAGAATTTTTAATTATATTCTCAATAGATTGTATCTCAGAATTAGATAGATTTCCAATATTGGTGTTAGAATCTATTTTTAGTGAATTTAATATTGCATTTGCAAAATTAAACCCAATTCCGCTAATTTGAGTAAGGCCGACAATGGTCTTTTTCTCTCCTAGAATATCGTTTCCTACAATTCTTACAATATGTTCGAATTCCTTTTCACTCAAGCATCCAAAATTCGCAGAAACCCCGATAAAAACCATGCTAGAAATTAAATATTGAATTCCTTTTCTTAAGGACTTTTCACTAATTGTATAAATGGAAAGGAAACCAAGTTAACTCATGTCGAATGATTATGAGAACCTAGTTAAACAAAGTTATTCTTCTGCACCAAAATACACAGAATTAAAAGCAGGATTACCAGAAGACTATGAAGAAATTAATACTTTGGGAGACCTTTTAGAAATCAATTACAAATTAGTAGGAGTAAAAGAACAACTAAGACAAAATTTAATTTCTTTAATTAACTCTGGTAATCCTAAGTATCCAAAAATAATAGGTTTTGATCAAGACGTTATACCCTCTTTAGATAGAGCAATTCTTTCTGGACATGATGTGTTTCTGATTGGACAGATTGGTCAGGCCAAAACAAAAATCGTAGAAACCATTTCTGAGAATCTTTTATCACCAATTCCAGTAATCAAAAACAGTATTACTAATGATTGTCCTATGGATTTACCATCAGATGGTCTTATTTCAATTTTAAACGATAATGGTGAATTTATTTCTGGTCCAAAATTTTTTGTTAGTCCAGAAAGCATTGAAACAATTCAGGACCAAAAATTAGATACTCCAATTAATTGGGTTAAGGGAAAGGATAGATTCAAGTATGTTCTTGCCACTCCTGACATTTCTGTAAAGGATTTAGTTGGATATATTGATGCAATAAAAGTTGCAAAAAAAGGAATTGAAATGTACAAAATTGAGTCTTATTCTCCAGGTCAGCTCATGCAGGCAAAACATGGAATTTTTTGTATTGATGAACTACCGGTATTGGATCCAAGAAAACAAGTTGCTTTACTTTCTGTACTACAAGAAGGCAGATTTACAACGGGTTCATACCCAGTAATTTTTGAACCAAAAACAGTTTTTTTTGCCACTGCTAATCCTGTTGACTATACTCATTCAGGAAAAGTAATTGAACCTCTCTATGATAGACTAAAAAGCCATATTCATACTCATTATCCAAATTCATTAGAAGATGAAATGTTGATAATTCTTCAAGAAGCAAAAATTTCCAATTCCTTGATTTTGGCTCCTTTATTGATGACGCTATTAAGATTCATTCAAAAATCAAGGAATAGTCAAGAAATCAATCAAGAAAGAGGAGTAAGCGTTAGGATGGGAATTCATGGCTTGGAAATACTTGTTGGAGAAGCAGAAAGAACAAGAGCAATTTCACACAAGTTTTTACCAGTACCACGAATTTCTGATTTGAATTGCCTTGAACAAGTATCAAAATTTGAACTTGTTGAAATGGATGATACTAAATCAAATCGGGAAAAATTGTTTATAGAATTAATTTCTGAATCAATTAAAGAAACATGTCTAGAGTATTTGAATGGTGTAACTTCTGAGGTTTTAGAATCTGTAAAAGATGAATTTAATGGAAAGACATTTGAGGTCTCTCAACAGATAGTCTGGAGTAACGGCAAAGTATCTTATAAGGAACAACTTACAAATTTCAAAAACCTCAAAACACTTGTAGAATCCAAATTAGAACAAATTAAAACTGAACAAAAGGACATTATTTCAAAGACTGATCATTATGATATAAATTCTAAATCATTAATTATTAATGAAGACAATGAAAATGAACTGCACGCAGCCTTGACAGAAATAATCCTTGAAGGATTATGTTGGGTTAATCCAAAAATCTTAGATAAAAAAGAAGTAGGTTATGTTGCAGCATAGCACAAGTAATTTTGTTTATTTTTTAAATAAAAACAAAGAAGATGGAAAAAAATCCAGAGATTCACATCTCAAAGCAAAACTACAACAAATTTTAGAAACATTATCAAAACAAGCTATGAAAGAAAAAACCCCAGATTTAGAAGAACTTGAATCTGCCTTACAAAACGCTCTCAGTAAAGAACAAGATGAAAAGTCACATACAAGTTCGGAATTTGAAGAACAAACATTTGAAGGGGGACAATCGATAACAAAATTCTTACGGGAAAAGGGTTATCTTCGAGACAATAAAAAATGGTTGACTCATAAGGGATTTTTTACTATTGGCTGGAAAATTCTTCAAGATGTTACGAAAGATCTTAGCTCATCAGAGTTTGGAATGCATGAAACAAATTTTTCAGGAGAAGGAAATGTTATAATTGATACAACAAAAAAATTTGAAAAGGGAAATGATATAAAATTTCTTTGCGTACCTCAAACAATACTCAATACCATACAAAGAATATCCAAATCAGACACAAAAATTAGTTTTCCATTAAATTTACATCCAGAAGATCTGGAGGAATTTGAAACTCTTGAAGATGTAAGAGTTGCAGTTGTTTATTGCATTGATTTAAGCTCAACTATGAAATTCGCGTTGGGAAAAAATGGTAAAAGTAGAATTGAAGCTGCCAAGAAAGCCTTATGGAGTCTTTATTTACTTAATAAGAAATTTTTTCCAAATGACTCTCTTTCAATTGTTGGTTTTGCTTCAATGGCTTCTATAGTTGATCCTTTTGATATTCCATTTCTAAAAACATATGATGCTAATGAAAATTTTTTACATTATACAAATTACCAAGCTGCATTTAGACTTGCACGAAAAATTTTACAAAAAACTTCGGCTCAAAATAAAAGAATTGTAATGATTACTGATGGACAACCAAGCGCATGTTTTGTTGATAATGAATATCAAAAACAAGAAATTATCTCTGAAAAACCATATTCAAATTTCTATACTCCTCAAAAATCAGTTTTATCAAAAATAAAAGATGAAAGAAATCTAAAGTTGAATGTATCTGCTGGTAGTATGGTATACCTTTGTTATAGATTCAAGAAGGTTGATCCTAAGATTAATGAAAGAACTTTAGTTGAGGCAAAAAAATGTAAGCGTGATGGAATTGAGATTGACACAATAGTAGTGAGTGAAGAAAAAGAACTTCTGAAATATGCTCAAGATCTTGAGAAGGAACTACGAGGAAAAACCTTTCATATTAATCAAGAGAATATGGATAAAGTGTTAGTTACGGATTATCTATCAAAAACCAGAAAAGTTTTAAGTTCAAACCAAAGCTGGTAAATTTAAATGAATGAAAATTATGATACAGAAAAAATTATTGAATGTTTGTTTGATCCTGTTACTTCAGAAATTTTAAGTGAATTAGAAAATGGAGAAAAGAATTCTAATTATTTAGCAGAAAAATTACTAATATCTGAAGAACAAATACACAATAAACTTTCTTATCTTCTAGAACATGAATTTGTTGTACAAGAAAATAAAAATGACAAAAAAATTTATCATGCAAATGCAGACAAACTAGATAAAGTAATTGAAAATGATAAAAATTTTGATAATGTTGTTGATGGTTTAACTGAGATGGATAGCTTTCTTAATTGAATTTCTCTTTACGTTTAGTTCTAATAACATAAATTCCTACACCAACAATACCTACCAAACCTACTATGAGAATAAAAAATCCAGCAATTCCAACTGATAGTGTGTCTTTATCCGGCATATGACCAATCACTGTCATGATTTGAATATCTTCTGGACTTAAATTTTCAATAATTAGTTTGTAGGTTCCTTTTGATGCAATTTCAAACCTTTCTTCAATTGAACCTTTATCAAATGATTTTGATAAAATTTCATAATCTAACGGGTCTGAAATTTTTGCTGTGATTTCATTATCCTTAAAATCTAAAATCTGAATTACAAATACTCCTGTTTCGCTTTTTGTAGGATCAAGTTCTGCTTGAATTTCAAAAGACTCTCCTAGACTAACAATTCCTTCATTTGCTATGAGATCTTGAGTTGTTAGTTGTGCACCATAAAATGAAAGAATGATCCCTGTTGCTAAAAGACCCCCAACTATTACCAAAAAAACAACTGATTTTTCCATATTGACGATTGTTGTGATGGTTAGTAAAAACTTGATGTCAAAATTACTGTCAAACTCTAAAATGGCAAAATTTGCCTCATTTAATAAAGTTAGACTAAGTTAAAAAAGTTAGCCTAGGCTAAATTTTTATAAGCAAAAAATGTGGGATTACTATAAGGATGAAAAATTCCCGTTCAAAAAAAATGGCTACAATTTTGGTCATTGTAGCTGGATTGTCATCTTTGTACTTTGTTTTTCCTTCTATGAGTGATGCTCAACTTGAAGAAAAAGTGTTTTTAACTCATTCAGGAGCAGTGGTTAAAACCTCCGGAGAAATACTTGATCCAGTATATTCTGTTCAAACCGTAGATTTTGATCCTCAAGTATACTTGCGTGAATTCAACTATGGAAGAGTTTCTGAATTGTCTGATGGTACTACTTTACGAGAATTTACAATAATTGCTGAAGATGATAAAACTATGGAAATTTCACCGGGAGTATTCTATAATGTTTGGACTTTTAATGGAACAGTTCCAGGACCAACTATCAGGGCTACTGAGGGAGACCTAGTGAGAATCAAATTCATCAACAACGGAGAAAAGTCTCATACAATGCATTTTCATGGAATTCATGAAGCAGAAATGGATGGAGTTTTTGAAATCGTCGGACCAGGTGGACAGTTTACTTATGAATGGTTTGCAGATCCTGTAGGAGTTCATCCCTATCATTGTCATGTAATGCCACTTGAGGAGCACATTGCTCATGGGCTCTATGGTGTTTACATTGTTGATCCTAAAGAGAGTAGACCAGCAGCTGATGAAATGGTTTTAGTACTAAACGGATTTGATACTGATTTTGATACAGAAAATAATTTTTATGCAGCAAATACTATTCCATTTTACTATCAACATCATCCAATTCAAATTAACACGAATGAATTGATTAGAGTTTATGTAGTAAACATGGTAGAATTTGATCCTATCAACAATCTTCACTTACATGGAAATCTATATAATTATTTTCCAACTGGAACAGAAACGGTTCCTTCTACTTATACTGATATGATAACGCTATCACAAACAGAGAGAGGAATATTGGAATTTGAATACAAATATCCTGGGAAATATCTTTTCCATGCCCACAAAGTTGAATTTTCTGAAAAAGGTTGGGTAGGAATATTCCTAGTTAAAGACAACCCAGATCAAAAATCACAAACAGGAATAGAATATGGAACTTAACAAAAAACCATCAAAAGGCAAACTGGTAGCAAGTGGAATAATCCCATTTGTGTTTCTCATAATTTTGATAG
>JAZGIF010000022.1:0-3000 GCA_036481835.1 Nitrosopumilaceae archaeon | reverse complement strand
GGTTTTAGGAATTTTAGAAAAATCATCAAAATTCAACTTGGTTAAAGATGAAATATCTGATTTAAAATGGATTACTGCAGATGAATTAGTTAAAGAATTAGAGAAAATTCCTGAGAAATATTGTCCATGGATGTTAATTGCCCTTTATTTTCTGCCCTCAGCTGAAAAATCTATGTTAACAAAATACGAATCAATATTATCACATTGGATTAAACCTAAAATAAAAAAAACATTAGAAGAATCGATAAAATATCATTTACCAGATAATAACTGGAGATTAGTAAACTAATGACCGCTAATACAATTGCTCAAAATGCAAAAACTGTCAACAGATATCTTACAGGCAAGCTAAAAGGAAAACCACAATCACTCTACCAAGCAGCGTCCTATCTTATTGTCAATGGAGGCAAACGTCTAAGGCCTTTTATGGTGATTAAAAGTTCACAAATCCTTGGAGGAAAAATTAAGAATGCACTTCCTGCAGCAAGTGCAATAGAAATGATTCACAACTTTACATTGGTTCATGATGATATTATGGATAACGATGAAATACGTCATGGAGTTCAAACAGTACATAAGAAATTTGGAATGCCAGTTGCAATTTTAGCAGGAGACGTGTTATTTTCAAAAGCATATCAGGTAATTTCAAATTCAAATTTACCTTCTAGTTCATCTCGTCAACTCGTTTCGAAGTTGGCTCAAGCGTGTGTAAATGTATGTGAAGGACAGCTTTTAGATATTAAGATGGCTGAAGGAAAAAAAATTCCTACACAAAAAAATTACATTGAAATGATCAAGAAAAAAACTGCAGCACTTTTTGAAGTATCATGTTCAATGGGTGCAATTTGTGCCGGAGCCAAACAAAAAGATCAAGAAAATCTTTCTTCATTTGGCAGAAATCTTGGAATTGCATTTCAAATTACAGATGATCTCATTGGAGTTTTAGGAGATCCTAAAGTTACAAAAAAACCTGTCGGTAATGATTTGAGAGAAGGTAAGAAATCCTTGCCAATAGTTCTAGCAATAAACAAATCTAAAGGAACAAATAGGAAAATTATTTTGAAAACTTTTGGAAATTCGAGAGCTACCAAAAAGGAGATTGAAAAAGCAGTAAATGTGATTCGTTCCTTAGGAATTGAAAAAATTGTGCGTAATCAGGCACATAATTATGCCCAAAAAGCCAAAAAATCCCTTGATAGCTATTCTGGTTCTGCAAAAAATGAACTTATTTCTCTTTTGAATTTTGTAGTAAGAAGGAGTTTATAATTTGGATGACGATTTAAAAATTCAAATAAGAAAATTTGCGTTACTAAATGCTTTTGAACACGATGGTAAAACAAATGAAAAAGTCGTTTTATCAAAAATTTTAGGAATTAGACCAGAACAACGAAAAAATGTTCCAGAAGTAATGAAAGTCTGTGTACCAATTGTAAAGGAAATTAATTCATTAAACATGAGTCAAATTACAACTGAAATTGAAAATAATTTTCCAGAAATATTAAAACCAAAAGAAAAAGCATCTAAAGACAAACAAACTTTTCCACCATTAGAAGGAGCTGAAAAAGGAAAAGTAGTTACACGATTTCCTCCTGAACCAAATGGTTATCCACACATTGGTCATGCAAAGGCTGCAATAATAAATGAAGAATATTCCAAAATGTATGATGGAAAAGTGATTTTAAGAATGGATGATACAAATCCAGAAAACGAACGACTAGAGTATTACGCTGCTATAAAAGTTGGATTGGATTGGCTTGGAATCAAATATGATAAAATTAAGAATACTTCTGACGATATAGAAATAATTTATCAAAAAGGAAAGGAAATAATTAATTCTAATTCTGCTTATGTTTGTACTTGTAAACGTGACAAGATAAGTAAAAACCGACGTGAGATGAAAATATGTAATTGCAGTTTAGGTGACCTAAATCAAAATCAAGAAAGATGGGAAAAAATGTTTGAAAAATATAATCCTGGTGATGCCATTGTTAGATTTCGTGGAGACATGAAATCAAATAATACAGTTATGAGGGATCCCATATTATTTAGAATAATTACTGAAAAGCATCCATTAGTTGGTCAAAAATACAGAGTTTGGCCAAGTTACGACTTTGCAGTAGCTGTTGAAGATAGTTTAGATGGTGTCACTCATGCTTTTAGAAGTAAAGAATACGAATTAAGAAATGAGTTATACTATTCGCTTCTTGATGCACTTAAAATGAGAAAACCAAAAGTCTTGGAATTTTCTAGATTAGAATTCAAAGGAATGCCCGTCTCAAAACGTGTTATCAAGCCATTGATAGAAAATGGGAAGATTTCTTGGTATGATGACCCAAGATTACCTACCCTAGAGGCTATGAAAAAGCGAGGAATTAAACCTGAAGCCATAAGAAAATTCATTTTTTCTCTAGGTTTTACAAAATCAGATACACATGCCCCTTTTGAAGCCTTAGAAGCATTCAACAGAAAATTAGTGGATGGCGATAGTATCAGACTGTACATGGTTAGAAATCCAATTGCATTGACTGTGAAAAATTTACCATCTTCCCCAATTGAACTTCCAAACCATCCAACAAAAGATTTGGGTAAAAGAAAAGTCGAGTTAGATGAAATTCTTTATCTTGATTCAGCTGATGTTCAGGGGATTAACGCTGGTGATCATTTACGATTAATGGGTTTGGGAAATGTGAGAATTGACAAAGTTGAACCAAATTTAGTAGGAGATTATGTTGGAGATGATGTTAAAGTAGATTATCCTAAAATTCAATGGGTAACTAAGAAAAATTCTCAAAAATTAAAAATTATTATTCCTAAGGAATTGTTTATTGACGAAGAGTTCAACGAAAATAGTCTTGAAGAGTTGGAAGTTTTTACTGAACCATATTATTTAGAATTAAGTGAAAATGCGGAAATTCAATTCGTAAGATTTGGTTATTGTAGAAAAGAATCTGCACATCAGGCAATTTTTAGTCACAAGTGATTTTTGATGAAAATAGTTAG
>JAZGIF010000021.1:0-3219 GCA_036481835.1 Nitrosopumilaceae archaeon | reverse complement strand
CCATCTATAACTGGAGCTGTAGCTACAAAATTTTTGACTTTTTCTGGATGAAGAGAGGTGTATACTGTTGCTATTGTTCCCCCAGTACAATATCCTTGCAATGAAATCTGTTCAACAGATGCTTCATTTTTTACATATTCGACGCAGTTATCTAAATATCCATTTACATAATCATCAAAATCAAGATACTTGTCCATGTCAGTTGGCGTTCCCCAATCAATCATATAGACATCAATACCTTGTTCTAAGAGATTTCTAACCCAACTTTTTTTGGGATGAATATCTAAAATATGATAACGATTGATTAATGCATATGTAATCACAAGTGGAGTTTTACTTTGTTTTGTGGTTCTTGGTTTGTAGTGAAGAAGTCTAACTCTATCTTCTGTGTACACTACATCATGTGGTGTGACTTCCAAATTGATTTCAGCTGGAGCAGGTACTAGCTTTGGTGCCTTTGCAACGTTTCTACCAAACTTTAAAAACTCTTCAACAAGTTTTGGATCAATTCTACTTTCAACTACCATTTTATTTACCAACCTTTTTTCGAGTTTTTACTTCTGATTCTAATTTTGAAACCCTTTTTCGTAAAGTATGTAACTCCTTATACACCTCATCAATTTCTTTCTTGTTAGGTAGATTTGCAGATTGAAGCATCACATTTACTATTTTCTCCCAATGTTTTGATAACTCTAACTCACTTGCCATTAGTTTACCATAATTTTCCCCAAATTTTTTGGAATCAAATAATTCAGTAAAATCATTATCGAAAATATCAATCCAAATCCTCTTGTAAGCTTCTAATTGTTCAGGATCATTTGGGACTTTGGGCATTTTTGCATTGACCTTTTTTTGTGCGTCAGCCCATGTGTCAGAAAGTTGCTGGTAATATTCCATCAATTTTTTGTTAAATTCTGCAAGGTCTTCATTTGATTCAATCAGCTCATTTGTGATTTTTTTTGCATTAGTACCGAAACTCCTCATGGGCCCTACTGAAGCCAAAGCCTGAGGTTTACTAGCCATTAGATAAATTAGATCATTCCAGAACAAGGAAAGATGTTTGTAATATTCAAGAGGATCTTTGTTTGACTCGCTTTTCACAACTTATTTGAAGCAAAGATCGCAATAAATAGATCTGTCGTATTTGTGATCATGTATCATGAGCCATGAGAAAATTTGCCTAAGAGTTATGAAACTTGACCCAAAAATGAGGTCTACTCGAATAATAAATGATAGGGGGCATCAAGTTGCAGGTGGCATGAAAAAGGGGCTCAAGTCTCTTGAAGACGCCAAACAAGATGAGATGATGTTTATGGAAATTGCTCTGAGAGTTAGGATGCGTCATGAATTTGATAAAGAGTTTGGAAAAACACTCTTTTCGTTATCTTATCGAGATAAGGTCATTATCATAAGCTTTCCAATGTCCGACGGAAACGTGCTTTTAGTATCTGGTGAAAAAGACCTAGATTTTGGCAAAATTCCGTTTAAAATCATAAAAATTCTTGAAAGCTTTCCATCTGGCAGTAAAACATTCTAGCAGTGTGTTTCAATAAAATTGGACAATAGTTTTTATTGCTATTTTGTAAATAGTACCCATGTCTCAAGTAGAAAAATCAAATGAATATTATCAATATGAAGAAAAATGCCAAAGTTTGCTTAAAGAACCTGAAATTAGGTTTGCTGCATTAATTAACCACATGGGTAACCTTGTGGCTGGGGGGATGAAGCAAGGCATGAAGCCATTAGAGGATGAGGCAGATATGAGAAAATTGTACATGGAGCTTATTCTGAGGGTTTCTACAAGAAAAGAATTTGATTATAGTTTGGGACCGGTAGAATATTCTGCATCCCGGAGAGAAAAAGCTGTTGTGCTGAGTTTTCCAATTGGAAACAAAGTCTTGTTAGTGTCTGCTAATACTAATGTAAACATTGATGAGACTGCAAAAAAAATTAAAAAATTAGTGGGAATTTAGCGAAATAGAACTTTTAACTCATTTTAAAAAATTAACGTCCCCCTTGAGACAAAATTGGTGAAAGCGTATTCGTGGAACGAATTCGGGGAATTTTTCTAATAGTATTGGTTAAAATCTGATCTAATTTTTCTCGGGAATCTGATTCAAGTTTGGAAAAAATATCATAAACACCATAAGTTCCTCTAACTTCTTTTACTTCTGGAATCTCCATGAGTTTTTTTATAATATCTGTTTCTGCACCCATATCGCATTGTATCAATAGATACGCTGATTCCATGAATTCATTATATTCTATACATAATAAAAAGACTGCATTAAAATTCAAAATTACTTTTTAGTTTTTTTTATTAAAATTCAGGTAAAGTCCCAAGATTATCTCGACTTACCTTGTTTTCATCAGAGCGTATGTAATAATTCCCTTCTGAGATAAAAGTTCTTATTTTATTCCCTTGCTGCCAGTTAGAACCTGAGCTAAATACTGTCATGTATTTTTTTCCTTTTTTTACTTTATCAGCAACCGTTGATCTAGTCACTATAGTCTCTTCACCAACCCCCTCTTCTTTATCTTCAAACTGTTTCATTTCTGTAATCAAACTACGATCTTCATTATACTTCACTGCACAAATTAGATAGTCGGCCCATTTTCCCATATTGATTTCAATATAATTTGAAAAATTCCCCTTTATTTACTTCACCAATTTAACGAATTGCTGCTTCTAGTGACAATAAATTAAACAAAATACTCCTTAAATTAAACAAATTCTAAGAAAAATAATGGATTGTAATAGTTGCGGGGAACAAATGATTTCCAAAACTATTGTTTGGAAGGATCCTGATAGACCTCCAGTTCAACATACAAATTTTGTTTGTGAATTTTGTGGCAATTCTGTGTATAAGAGATATGAATTGATTAGTGAATAGGACACTAATTCTAGTGAAATCTATCCTGTCTTGAATTTTTCAAGTAATGCTTTAACTTCATTATCTGAAACCTGATCAAATTCTTTATAGAATTGTCCAACAGAAGAAAACTCTGTTGGAATTTCCAACGCAAAAATCATATCTACATATTTTTGTAATTTCTCATATGTATGGGATGCAATTACTGGTACTGCCAAAATTATTTGGTTTGTTTTTTGTTTTTCTAACCACTTTAATAATACAAAAACTGTAGCGCCTGTAGCGATTCCATCATCTACTAGAATAATGGTCTTGCCATCTAAGCTATACTTTGCATCTCCTCTGT
>JAZGIF010000020.1:0-2080 GCA_036481835.1 Nitrosopumilaceae archaeon | reverse complement strand
GTTTTAGTTTTTTTTGTTTTAGTTTTTTTTGTTTTAGTTTTTTTTGTTTTAGTTTTTTTTGTTTTAGTTTTTTTCTTATGCTTTATTTTTGTTTTCATTGAGATTGTTCTTTTTACTCTAATTTTTTTAACTTTGAGTTTTTTCTTTTTTGATTGAATTTTCCTCTTTTTAGAAGAACGAGCTGCCGCTAATTTTCGACGTTTTGCTGCCAATTCTGAAAGTTTTTTGTTAATTTTTGCCAAATTTTGTTTTGCTATCTGTTCCTGTCTAGTTTTGCTTACGATTTTTTTTGCAAGACGCTGCGTAGTCTTTTTACTTTTCTTAATTAATTTTTGTAAATCAGGTTTTGAATGAGTTTGTTTTTGGATTTTTGATGAAATATAAGATTTAGATTTTTGAAATTCCTCAATTCCTAATGTGACCTTTTTTGCCATCTTGTTTCTATGTTTAATTTCTTCAATGAGTTCATTCATTCTATCAGAAATTGATCTGAGTCTCGCCGTAGATCTTTGTTTTTCTTCTTCCGAGTCTGCAAATTCAAGTTCTTGTTCTGTTTGCTCTTTAGCATCTTTTTCGCGTTTTAATCGTTCTTCAGCTGCTGCTATGAGTCTTTGAATGCTTTCTTGTTGAGCCAACTTTTGAGTTAAAACTCCAGAAACACCACCTAACTCTTCACGGGAAGAGTCTATTCTCCGTTGAAGGGAAGCCAGTCCAGATGTAGATTTTTTTGCTAGAGATTGTATTTTTTGAAATTCCCTTTCGTTTTGTCTTCTCAATTTGATAGCTTCAAGTTTTTGTTCTTGTAGTTTTGAAGCAGTTCGTAACAGTGAACCCATTACTAATTTTCAAAGGAATAAGTAGAATAAGTTGTACTTATAGTCATGATTTGACTTCTCGGTTAAGATTTTTAACATAAAAAATGGGTAGAAAATTTTTTCCCTCTCAAATTTGAAAAAAAATATTAGTTAATTTGCTTAAATTTAATGGTAAAATGGAATTTCATCCTTCTAAAATACCAATTTCAAAAACCTTTGTTGTAAAGGATGAAAAAGACGCATCAGAGGCATCCGAAGAGATGGTAAAGATGGGATTTTCTCATGAAAAAACCGGATACAAAGTATTAATGCCAAAAGAAAGTAAGGTTGCAAAAAGAATTGGATATATTGTAACCACTGGGGTTACTTACGGCTTGAGACAAACAAAACAAGAGCGTGACATTCGATATTGGACATATCATCATGATAGCGATCATTATGCAATTGTTTTAGTTAGTTCAAAAGTTTTAGAAAAATTAGATTTTTGATTCCGAAGTAATTTTATGCAGTTTGGTTTTTTTGGCTATTACACCTGCTAGTAGTGCACCCAAAATTGCTCCACCAATAACGTCCATTGGGAAATGTTGCAAAATGTAAACTCTACTAATTGATACCAAAATTGGATATAAAAATAACAGATAACATCCTCTTGGAAATCGATAAGAAAGAGACAATCCAAGAATTATTCCAAAAATTGTTGCCCTTGCAGCATGGCCTGATGGATAAGAAGCGTTAGCTCCGCCCTCACAAAATAAGGCAAATGTGTCAGAGCTTATTTCAATAGGAAAAGGAGTTCCCGTAAATTCCAAGTTTGGTCTGTCTCTATCAACTCCACATTTGATATAACCCGTAAGAATTGTTGTAAATACAAGTAAAATCATTAGTGTAATTCCTATTCTTCTAGTCATTCTTACAATAAGCAAAATTGCTCCAAAAATAAGCATGTAATATACATCCCCCGTTTCTGTAATAGATTGCATCAAAAGATCAAGAAATTGATTTCCTAAAATCGATTGAAAATACTCAACAACTGATTCTTCAAACTCAGCAGTTATTCCTAAAAGAACCGAGATTGTGATAAAAATGAAAGCAAGTACTAGAATTACAAACGGCCGTGACCTTATATCAAAAATCCATTTCTGCAATTAAGATATCCTCACTTGTAACATTTTTAATTTTTCTGAATCATTTAGGAATGTATAGAGGAAATACATGATTACTCTAACATTATTCATTACTGTATCTAAAAGGACAGTCTAGATTGC
>JAZGIF010000019.1:0-4886 GCA_036481835.1 Nitrosopumilaceae archaeon | reverse complement strand
CAAATTGATCCACAAACACTTTCAACAATCATACAACAATTTGACTTGAATAATCAAATTGACAATGAAACAATTGAATATCTATTACAAAATATAGATCTTGATGCTCAAGTTGATTCAGATGTTTTATCCTCAGCACTTGATGGTTTTATTTATGAAAATCAAGAATTTGCAGCAAATGAAATTGACATTGAAGCTCTTGCATTAGCATTGTTTAGTGTTTATGAGCAAGAAAGTTTAGCTAAAGAATTTGGTTCAGAGAATCTGCCAACCTGGACAAAAACAATAGCTGTTCATTATTCTGATGGTAAAATTAGTCCCTCTGAACTTGAATCAGCTACTGTTGATTGTGGAGTAGAGTCATTTTCAGAGAAAATTGATTTTAATAATTTGGATAACATGTTTGAACTTTGGGCTAGTTCACTTCCAATTTGTGCAATGACGCAGATACCATAAAGTATTGAGGAATTAAGACAAAAAGAATGGCTTATAACGTATTTAAGTTTCAAGAGTTAATTAATCATGTTTGATTTTTTTGGAGATAAAAAGAATAAAAAGAAAAGAAAATCAAAATAATTAAAAGGATAACAGTAATGTCAGTTCAAAAAATTTTACTTGCAACTATTTTGATTGTATTGTCAATTTCTCTCTTAACCATTTCTTCTTCTTATGGTCATGGACTTGGTTACGAAGTTTTACCTCCTGTAAAACTTGGAGATAAACAAGTTTCTTTAGAAGTTACATCATCCCAATATTCGGATCCTGATAGTACTGACAGACAGATTACTTTATCTCTTTTTGATATTAGTACCGGTGTTACAATACGAGATGTAACGTTTCATATCATTGCAAAAAAAGCAGACAAGTTTCTTTTTGAAGAAACATTTCGTAGTGATAATGGAATTTTTACAATGAATTTTCTTCCATCGGAATCTGAAGTTGTTGTAGAAAAAGAACAAAGTGGTTTTTTTGATACTTTAGTTGGTCTGCAGAAAGATGTTGTAAACATAAGAGGTTCTCCTTTTAGTACAGGTGGTCTATACAATTTCCAAGTAAAAATTTTGACTGCTGAAAACTATTCTAACGAATTAGCAGAACCTATTGAATACGATGTTGGTTTATCTATCCCTGATAGAACGTATTATGAAATTGTAGATCCAAATTTTGGTAGTCAGGAACTAAGCATTATTACATACTATGATCAAATAGAAGATTTTCAATATGATTCACAAACTCAATCAATCACATTTAGAATGCCGTTTAATTGGTCATTTGATAACATTAATCAAACATCAGTAGTCCACGAAGAAATCACTATTCCTAAAACCTTTGGTGATTTGATGGTTTCAAGTCTTCAAGCTATGGTAAATGATCAAGAATTATCAGAATATGCAATAACGATTGATGGTTTTTCAGAAAAAACAAGGTTAGTTCATTTGATATTGAACCAAAACGAACTTTTTACTCTAGCCGAGAAAAATAAACAACAAGATGAAATGGAATTTCTATTAAGACCAAGTGAAAATAATCTCCCTCTAGAAACTGTAACTGGTAACGGTCAATTTAGAATTACATTAGATTGGGAACCTAGAGACATTAAATCAGGTTCTAAAACAACTTTTTACTTTAGTATCACAGATGTTTTTTTGATAAACAGACCTGTAACAGTTAGTTATGATGTCTCAATAATACATGAAGGAAAGGAAATTTTCACTCAAAGTGGAACTAGTACCGGTTCTAAAGAAGAAAGTAACATAATAGAATTTGTTATTCCACAAGGTGTTACAGGACCAATAACACTACAATTTGATAATTTAAATGGAAATAGTTTGGCAAGAGTTGGAATTCCTGTTGTAGTTAATAGAATAAACACTCATACACAAAACGAAATTTCTGATGAAATTTCAATTCCGGATTGGGTAAGAAACAATGCTGGTTGGTGGTCTGAAGGACAAATTAGTGACAATGATTTTGCAAGTGGAATTGAATTTATGATAAAACAGGGCATTATCAAAGTTCCACTTAGTCATCAAACAAATGAAGACGCAACAATACCTGATTGGGTAAGAAATAACGCTGGATGGTGGTCAGAGGGTTTGATTTCAGATAATGACTTTGCAAATGCAATCAAATACCTTCTCGAAAACGGAATAATTTCAGTTTGATTTAGAAAATTAATTATCTAAAGAATTTTGCAATGTTTCCATGAACCCAAGCATAACTTTTTTTTAACATTTGAAATGAATTTTTTCAAATTTTTTAGTTAAAACTATCATGGAAGTTATTGCTACAATCAACATTAAGGAAGCTATCATTCCAAATTCTGGTACTACAAGTAATCCAAACTCAGTACTCAAACCAGTGTTTCTAATATTTTCAAATCTAATTACAGTTGGTCCCATTTGGCTTTCTGAAAACATATACTCCTCATATTCTCCTCCAATTTGTGCAAATCCAGAAGTTCTATAAACCTCAACATTGTTTTGCAAAATTACAAAATTATATGATGATTGTCTAAGAGGATTACCAGTTGCCACATCACGTATAGTAAAAATGAATTTCGTATTTTTACCTGGTTCTATCTCTAAAGGATCCCATGAAAGGTCAATCTGAAATTGTTCATCTCTGGTATAGGCTGTCATAGGAAATACTATTTTATCACTTGCTTCGAGAGTAAATAGCATAAAACTAGACATTTCTGCTTCAGACATCTTCTGTTGGTTTTTAATATATTTGAGATCGTCTTGGATAAGTATTAAATGAACTATTCGTTCGTCTTGTTCAGTATAATCATCAACTATTACATTTGATTTGAAGAGTTTAATTCCATTTACTTTACCAATATAGCTAGGTGTCAAAAAATCAGCAAACTCTTTAGGAAAATGAACCTCTTCATGAACAACAGGTATATGTGAAATTGCATTTTCACTCCAATCAAAAGGCATTTCAAATGTTACAAGATTTTTTTGTGGATCAAACTGAAAACTTGTAATTTTATCAAAATATGATTTCATTCTAAAAGGAACTATATTTCCTTCCAGATCTTTTCCATCAAAATGTGTTGTTTCTGCTATACTAACATCAGCTATGTACGTTCCTAAATCTTCTACAATGTTTGTAGGCTCATCAATTGTTCTTAGTTCAATTTCAAAATGAAACAATCCTCCAGATTCAAAAATTGGGCCTACTAATTCTATAGGTTGCTCTTCTGTCTCATACCAAGCACCAAGAAGGGAATCTTGTTGGGCTAAAATTTCTGTCTCACCATCTTCAGTTGGTTTTACATGAATTGATAAATCTCCATCAGGAGTAAAAAAATAATTTCGAAAAACAGTTTTATCATTTTTATATAAACCAATTAGAAATGTAACATTTTTTGCATTTTGTTCTTCTTCTTCATCAAAAGCAATAATTTTGATTATTTTATCTTCAGATTCCTCAAAGTATTGGGGAAGTTCAACAGAAACTGTAATTTTTCTTCCATTAAAATCAATATTCGTTATATCCAAACCCCATCCGTGTCCATAAACAGTATTAATTGGAACTAAAACAACCAATATCAAAAAAGTTGTTAAGGTTATTGATTTTGTCTTATTCATAAAGTGACAAGTTTAACTGTATCCATTTTTTTATTTGTTTGAAAATCTTTTGTTATAGTGGTAACTCTATCTGCTGCTCCATCAATGATAAATAGTTCCATACATTTTTCACCTTCAATTTTGCTATGCAGATGAGTCGTAATTAGATCTTCAAAATTATGTTTTATTCCATTTACCACATGATCAAATTCATCATTATGTACAACTAAGAGGATTGCGTGAACATTGCCTGTCAGTTCGTTTTTTTGTTTTTCTTCGGAAACAAAGTTTCGAATTCCAGCTCGAATAGCTTCTGACCTTCCTGAGAAACCCATCGATTTTTTTAACTTGTCAATTTCAGCAAGAATTTCATCATTTAATGAGATAGAAACAATAGGCATGAGGGGATTTTTATTAAATAATTTATAAGTTTAGCATTAAAAGTTATTAATTTTTCTTAGATATATTAATAATAAAACGTTACTTATTGCATGGTCAATCAAACAAGAATAGCAATAATTTCCATTGCAGTTATCATCCCTTTGTCCTCATTTGCAGTTTTGAATTCATCTCAATCTATGATAATAGATGAACCAAAAATTAATGAACAAATAGTGGCAATTGCCTCATTTTTTCCCCTTTACGAGTTTACAAAAGAAATAGGTAGAGAAAAAGTCGATGTTACATTATTAGTTCCATCTGGAGTTGAACCTCATGATTGGGAACCAACAATAAAGGATCTTCAGCTAATGCAACAAGCTGATGTAATTATTATCAACGGTATTGGTTTTGAAAATTGGATTGATAATATTGATTCTATAAATTCAGATGTTAAAGTTGTAGATACTAGTATTGGCATATCCATTCTAGAAAGTGATCCACACATTTGGTTAAATCCTGTTATGGCTCAAAAACAGGTTGAAAATATCGTAGATTCACTATCAAAAGTTGATCCTCTAAATGAAAAATACTATAAACAAAATGGTATATCTTATATCAAAAAACTAGAGGAACTCGATAATAAAATTTCATATGAGCTTTCTTTATGCAAAAAGGATTTCATTGCATTTCATGATGCCTTTTCATATTTTGCAAATCAATATGATCTTAATCAACATACAGTACTAAAATCTAATGAACCACATGAAGAGCCTACAGCAAAATCACTTGAAAACATTATCAATTTAGCAAGGGATTTGGATTCTAATGTAATTTTTACTGAGGAATCTGTAGATAAAAGAACATCACAAATTGTAGCAAATGAAATTGGTGGCAAAGTTTTAACTCTTTCACCATTAGAAATTGGAG
>JAZGIF010000018.1:0-2649 GCA_036481835.1 Nitrosopumilaceae archaeon | reverse complement strand
ATTTGGTGATGTTGACAAAGTCTTCACTACTAAAGATGGTCGTGTATTTGAAGAAGAACCAGCAAAGATAGAGGTGCCAACACAATGAATTTTCTAAAATTATCACTAATGATCTCTTTAATTCTTGTTGGACAACTGATAGTTACTGATGCTTTTGCACAAATTGGTCCTGGAGAATCTCCATTTCAAAGAGATTACAGTGATGTAAAGTATCTTGATGCATACTTTGGAATAGGCGATGAAAAAATTGAAGTTAGTCCTGGTGATGAAAATGTACCATTTACTGTAGTTATTGCAAATGTAGGTACTCAAGATATTACTGGAATTAAAGGACAATTATCGATGCCGTTTGGTTTTTCAGCTTCAGATGGTCCTGGTTCCTTAATATTCGCTGATGCTGATTCAACTGCAATTGCTGGTGAAGTGTTTACCTTAACATATTATGTTACTGTGAGCGAACAGATAAAAATTGGAAAATATCCAGCCTCTACTAAACTTGATTATGGAAGAATACGAGAAGCAGGAGTAAGAAATGCATTTTTTGATTTTGACTTTAAAGTTACAGGAGACAGCATTATCAACATGAGGGCATTAGATCCTTTTCTTACCTCGTTAAAGGAAAATCACATCGTTATCGAAATTTCAAATGATGGAACTGCACCAGTTTCAGGAGTAGATATTGAATTACAAAACACTCAAGGTACAAGATCATCGACTGCACAGTCTATAACAAATGTAGAAAATGTAGTAGTTTTGGATAGCAATTGGGAAATAGGGCATCTTCCTCCTGGAACATCCAAGTTTCTTGAAGTTGACGTGTATGTACCTGAATCACTAAAGGGTGAAACACTTCGCGCTCCAATGGATATTACATACTTTAATGCACATGGTGAACGACATACCATTTCAAGAATCGTGGACTTTTACATAAAGGGACTGATTGATCCTACAATTTATGATGTTCGAGTCATTGATTTATCTGGCAAACCAACTATTATTGGTGAAATAATAAATGAAGGAAACGAGGATGGGCTTTTTGGTTTTGTAACACTTGAACCACTTGGCGACTCTAACATTATGAAAAAAAAACAGTTTATTGATGAAATCGAAATAGATTCTCCAGTACCATTTAATGTACCAATTGAGTTTGAAGGAGAACCAAGATATGGAGAACATGATATTCGAATTACTGTAAGGTACAAAGATTCTGTTCGAGATGAGATCTTTGAAATATATGAAACTACAGTTTTTCTAGAAGATACATCAAAAAATGGAGAATCTGAAGGAGACTTTACCTCACTTATTGCACTTGGTGCAGTAGCCGGAATCGGAGTAATAGGATTTACTCAATATAGAAAAAGAAAACATGCAAAAATTTCTAATTAATAAATTATAACATCAATATAGCATATCCTATATTAGTAAAATACTTGCAAATGTTTCATTGTCAAAAATATTTTTAATCTTCATAATAATTTTCTTCACAATAACAATCATTGAATCTGAGGGAACATCAAATCCAAATCTTTACGTATCTAGCGAATATGTAAAAAATAATCTTATCAATACTTTAAAATTTGACAATGAATATCCAATGAGAGAATCCACTGGTTGTAACAGTTTTGCACCAAAAAACTGGGATAAAAAAACATTTTTTGGACGATATTTTGACGTGATGAATCCTTCTTTTGATATATCATTTTTTAGAAATGAAATTCCCTTAACAATTAACAATTCGGATTTTAAAATCTCTGACTTTGTAAAAGGAACAAATACTGCCATAATAGAACCAGGTAAAACTGTAAAATTAAAACTACTTTTATTTGAAAATACAGGACCACAAAATGTTCAAGAAATTATTTTGTTTCCAATCAATCAAAAAAATAATTTTACTTTAGTTGAAAATTATACTTACATTTCTTTAAACAAAAACATACCCATTCCTAAAGGCTCGGTTTATGATCAAGCTTTAATGTATGATATTTCGGAAGATCCTTATCGATCTTTTACTTATCCAAACAAATTAGGAACTTATTCTGTTTTTGTAAATGATCCAGAAAATCTTTTTTCTGAAGTATCTGCACACGCAAAAAGAGTTAATAACAAAATGGAAGTGATTTTTGAAATAATATTTGCACAAACCTTGGAAAAATCCAGTCTTTTAATCACAGCAACTGATTCTTCTGGAAACACAATGATTTGTAATGTTATTGATGCTTGGGAAGTTAAGAATATGACAGGATTGCAAACAAACTCTGCTGAAGTTTCAAAAAATGAAATTCCAGACTGGATAAAAACTAATTTTAAGTGGGAGTCAGAGGGAAAAATTTCCCAAAGGGAACTGGATAATGCAATAAAGTATCTAGAAAGTTTAGAGTTTCAAACTAAAAACTAATTTTTTAGGCTGAATAATATTGGCTTATCTGACAAAGTTCTTGAATCTTCTGCTCATCAAAAAGATCAGCCTCAATTATTACTTCATCAATTTGTCCTGAGAAAAATCCCCTATGCTTTAGCTCTCCTCTTTTGGTGGATTCTTGCGCACCAATCAAGATTGTTTTTTCTGATGAAATATTTTCTACTTCTTGCAACGAAACAAATCCATAGGAATTCATACCTGGGATTCCTTGAATTTGCTTTGTTGACTCT
>JAZGIF010000017.1:0-7998 GCA_036481835.1 Nitrosopumilaceae archaeon | reverse complement strand
GCAGCTGATGATGCCAAAAATGAAGTAACACCAGGAATAATTTCAGATTCTATTCCTTCTTTTTTGAGATTATCAATTTGTTCTCGAATCGCACCATATATTGAAGGATCTCCATCATGTAGTCTAACTACAACTTTATTTTTTTCGGCGTTTTTCTTTAATAAATCAAAAATCTCTTCTCTTACTAGTTTGGCTGCATTGTGAAGTTTTCCTTTTTTAGAAAATTTTAGTATTTTAGGTGGAATTAATGAACCAGAATACACTACAACATCAGCTTTTTGAATTAGTTTTTTTGCTTTTATTGTAATTAATTCAGGATCACCAGGACCACAACCAACAAAATAGACTTTAGACACGCTTGACCACCATAATGGAAAAATACTTTGTCGTAAAGACTTCATCAGTAACTTGACCTAAAGTTAATTTTTTTACAATCTCTTGGTCAGTATCAAGGTCTTGTCCAATAGCAAAGATAGAGTTTTCTGAAAATCCTGCTTCACGTAAAAGCTCGATTACTTGATCAAAATATCTACCATCCTTGAGAAATATCATCGTATCACAGTTTTTTGCAAGCTCTTTAACTCGTGAAAGATCATAACATGATGGAATTACTGCCATTTTTTCTGCACCTTCTGCAAGACTAATACCCACTTTAGATGCAAAAGTAAACATAGAAACAATTCCTGGAATCACTTTAACTTTGATTTGTGGATATTTTGTTTCAAGTTCACGATTAAGATAGATCCAAGTACTGTAAAGATATGGATCACCCACAGTAAGATAAATAACTTTTTTTCCTGATAGAACCATTTCTGCAAGAGTTTTTGCGTTATTTTCCCAGGTGATTGCAAGTTTTTCCTTATCTTTGGTCATAGGAAATATAAGATTGACAATTTGTTTTTGAGATTCATCAATTAAAGAAGATATCACAGATAGAGCCATGCTTGGTTTGCCCTCTTTTGAGGTAGGACACATAATTACTTCGGCATCTTTTATTGCATTTACTGCCTTTACAGTAAGAAGTTCTGGATCGCCAGGTCCACAACCAACACAAATTAATTCTGGCATAAAAATTCCAAGTTTGTTCCTAATTAAAAGCTAGACTGGAATTTCTAACTTTTTGTAGCAGAAATTATAGTAACGGGATTTCTTGCAAGCATCATAGTACCTGTAGAAGTTTTCCTGCTCTTAGATACTGTAATTTGTGTAATATCGACTGATGTAAATGGTAGTTTTTCCATTAAAGAGATAACAGAAAACAAAGTTTCAATTAAAATAATTCCTATAATTATGCGACCTCCTGTTTTTAATTTTTCATGGCAAATTTCTAAAATTTCTTTTGTGTCTCCACCTGTACCTCCAATGAAAATTGCATCCGTTTCTGGTAGCTCAGAAATCTTCTCTTTTGCATCACCTAGAACAACTGAAACGTTTGAAATTCCAAACTTTGAAAGATTTTTCTTTGTTAATTCTATTGCTTTAGGATCAATGTCTACAGCATAGACCTTACCAGATGATTCTATTTGTAAAGCAGCTTCGACAGAAATTGAACCACTTCCACATCCAATATCATAAACGGTTTGTCCAGAAGAAAGTCTTGCTTTACTAATTTGTATAGCACGGACTTCTTCTTTTGTTATTGGAACATCTTCATGGCGTTCAAAATTTTCATCTGGAATCCCAGGAGTTTTATGTTTCCACATTTAGCCCAATGAATCTTGTTTTAGTATTTTAGTGCTATGTGAATGGGTTAGGGAGGCCAGATTCATTTCCTGCCAACACATTGACAATTGTATAGGTTAGAATCCACATAAACAAGTAAAGGAAAACGTAGCTTCCCAGAGCTTCAGTAACAATTTTTTTTCTATCAGAACGTGGCAATCCTAGTTTCATTTCCTTTGCGATAAATATCGTTACAATGAAAATCGTTATCATAAATCCAATCGAAACCCATCTTCTTTCTTCGCCTTCATATGGCTCAAAGAGAAAAGTGGCTAAAGTTCCTGCCGTTAGTGCAAGAACTATACGAAACCAAAATAACGTTCTAAGTTTACGATTAGTACGTTCTTTGTCTACTTCATTAACTACAGGATCTGAAGAAGGATCCTTATTTTCAGATTCTTTTGGATCAGGTTTTTCTGGTTCCTTTTTATGGGGACGGTGTTTAGCCAACGAAATTTCAAAGTTGGGTTTGAATAGCCTTGTTTAAAATCTTTGGATAAGATGTTATCAAATTAAAGGAGTAAGAGTATAATTTCAGGCTCTGGATATTTTCATATGAAACTTTCTGGTATAGAATTGCGTTATCTGATTAACGAAATTTCTAAAAAAACCTCAGATTATTACGTATCAAATATCTACGGAATAAATGCGGAAAGTTTACTTTTCAAGCTTCATCATCCTAAAAAACCAGATGTGATGTTAATGTTTTCAACATTAGGATTATGGATAAGTGGAGTGAAGATAGAGCAAACTGAATCAAACAAATTATTGAAAAGGTTACGTAATGATCTTTTACGTCTTAGATTAACAAAAGTAGAACAAATAGGAGCAGAAAGAATTGTATACTTAACATTCAGTGGTTTTGATAAAGAATTTGTTTTAGTAGGCGAATTTTTTGGAAATGGCAATATTTTACTTTGTAACAAAGAAAAAAAAATTCTTGCATTATCGCATTCAATAGATGTCAGGCATAGAAAACTACATGTAGGATTAGAATATAGTCCTCCTCCCCAAAACGCAATTGATATTTTTGAATTAAAACCAGAAGATTTGGAAGAAATTACATCTGCTTCACTTCCAGCTGCTAAATGGTTTGGTAGAAAGTTAGGACTACCTACAAAATACGTTGAAGAAATTTTTAGATTGGCAAAAATTGATTCTAAAACTATCGGTACTAACATATCAAAAGATGATGTGAAAAAAATTTTTGATTCATTAAATGAAATTTTAAATAAAGTTGTTAATGGAATACATGAACCAATAATCATAAAAGATGAAGAAAAAAATGCAGTTTATCCAATAAAACTTGGTACAGAAAAAAATTATTCAGAAGTTTCAAGCTTTATGGAAGGTCTAGATGAATTATTTTCAGAAGAAATTATTGAGGGAGGAAAAGAAACTCAAGCAAGTGGTGTTAATAAAAAAATAGCCGAGCTACAAAACAAACTAGATGAACAAAATAGTGCAATTATCAAAGTAAAAGAAAAATCAAAAGAAATATCAAATGTAGCAAATGAACTTCTCAAATTAGTTTCTCAAGGAGTTTCTTCATTTAAGGATCCAAAAATAATTGATTTACTAAAAAAACATAATTCGGGAATCTTAAGTGAAAAAGGAGTCACATTACTAAAAATTCATGATGAAAAAATGAAAATAAATCTAGATACATCAATTCACGCAATTGCTTCTAATTTATTTAATGAAGCAAAACGTCAAAGTGCTGCAATAAATTCCATTGAAAAATTAAAGAAAAAAACAGAAAAAGAAATAGAAATACAACAAAAACAAGTTGAAATTACAAAGACATCCATTACATTTACTGAAGTAAAAAAGAAAAGTTGGTTTGAAAGATATCGTTGGTTTTACACTACTGATGGTATATTGGCAATTGGAGGACGTGATTCCTCTTCAAATTCGGCTATTATTAGAAAACATCTTGAAAAAAATGACAAGGTTTTTCATGCAGATATCTATGGCTCACCATTTTTTATTTTAAAAGAGGGTACTGAGTCTATCAGTCCTGCAAGTCTCAATGAAATTGCTCATGCCACAGTATGTTTTAGCAGAGCTTGGAGAGAAGCAGTGTATGGTTCGAATGCATATTGGGTAGAACCAGAACAAGTGAAAAAAGCAGCACCTAGTGGACAGTTTCTTGCCAAAGGAGCATTTGTAATAGATGGAACACGTAATTTTGTCAACATTTCAACCTTAAAGTTAGCAGTGGGGATTGTAAAACAAGATACCAGTTACTTGATTACATGTGGACCACCAAATGCAATTAAAAAAAATAGTTTATGTTATGTTGTAATTGAACCAACTGGTTCAGAAATGACTGATGTTGCAAAAAAAATTAAAAACGAAGTAGCAAAGATGAATGAACAAGTTGTAAAAACATTCAGTTTAGATGATTTTGTTCGTGTATTGCCAGCTGGAAAAAGTCATGTGGTGGAAACAGGAATAGGCGATCAATCCAGTGAAAAATAAAAAACCAATTTTTGTTATTGATGCAATGCTTGGCAACCTAGCAAAAAAATTAAGATTGTTAGGATATGATTCCCTTTATTCTTCTGATATTGAAGATGATGAATTAATTTCTATAGCAAAAAAACAAAACAGAATCATGATTACAAAAGATGTACAGTTAGCTAAGAAGGCTTCAAAACAACGAATTGAAACTATTCAAATTACAAAATCTGATGAAATTGATCAATTTGGTCAAATTAAGGACAAGGTCAACCTTGGAAAATTTACAATTAAAGCAAGTATCTCTAGATGCCCAGTGTGTAATGGTACTTTGATAAAAACTGAAAAAAAACTAGTACAAGGTCATGTTCCTGAGGGAGTTTTAGAAAATACTGAGGATTTTTGGAAGTGTAGTGATTGTAAAAAGATCTATTGGGAGGGAACACATATTCAAAATTTACAAAAATTTACGGAGAAACTAAATGAAAAATTATAAACCAATATCAGAAAAGGATGGAGAAATTCTTGTTAAAACAGCAAGGAAGGTTGTTTCAGAATTTCTAAAATCTAATAATAAATTGAAATTAGATTCTGAATTTGAAAAAAGTTTTTCCTTTAATTCAGGTGTTTTTGTTACCCTAAATGATCCCTCAGGATTGAGAGGTTGCATTGGTTTTCCTCTTCCTGATAAAAAATTGTACAATGCGTTAGAAGATGCTGCAATAGCAGCAGCTACAGAAGATCCAAGATTCCCTAAAGTATCTTCAGAAGAATTAGATAAAATTACATTTGAAGTAACGGTTCTAACACCTCCCGAAGAAATTAAGGTTGAAGATCCCTTGAATTATCCTTCCAATATTCAGGTAGGTACAGATGGTTTAATTGTAAAATTTGGTTTTAGTTCTGGTCTTTTATTACCTCAAGTACCAATTGAGTATAGTTGGAATGCTGAAGAATTTCTTGGACATACTTGCGAAAAAGCAGGACTTCAAAACGATATTTGGAAAAATAGTCAAATAAAGGTTCTAAAGTTTCAAGGTGTGATTTTTAAAGAAGAATCATCAAACGGAAAAGTTGTACCAGTAAAGTTATAGAATTTTACCAGCTTCTGCATCAAGTTCAATTTCGTTTCCATCATTGAGTGAATCAAATTCTAGGTTTGATACAATAACCATAGGTATGTTTGCCAATGCACATCCTGATGCTACTGATAAATCTGCTTTGGTACAAATCATCGCTAAAGGTGCTGAGCCATTTTTTTTCAGTGAATAAATGGTGTATGCTCCTACACTACTTCCAATTCCATAAGGAAAAACAAGTATAACTCCTTTGATTGATTTTTGAAACTTGTCGTGTTTGTCGTCGTGAATAATCCCAGTTTTTTTGTCAACCGCTCCTAGAAAGTTAATTGGGTTTAGTGTTTTCATGATTTTTCCTTTAACCTTTCCTTTTACGATGATCTTAAGACTCATTTTGTTTCATCCTCTATGATTTGATTTAATGGTTTTAGATTTACATTCACACCATTAGAGTTCTTCAAGTAATAAGCACCTTTGATGCTGTTTGTTGTGACTCCATCAACGTCTTTTTTGTTAATTAATGGGGTAAGACAAGTGCAACAATCCGAAAGGATTTCACATCCTGCACCTTCAAGTTCTTGGACAAGACCTAGTTTCCGCGCTTGATTTTGAATAGATCTAGGACAAAAAACCATACATCGTTTCTTAAAGGATTTACCTTTCAGTGATGAAGTAAGATCTTGTAATTCTCCTAAACCTAATTGTGGACTACCAAGAGTTATTAGATCACCAGAATCGGTAGTGTTTAGTTCGTCATAGATATTTTGCATCTCTTTTCTATCAAAATCAACTTTTTCTGAATCTTTTCCACCTTCTTCCAACAAGAACTTTCCACATATTCCTGATGTGCCCATACCGCCACAAAGTGACTTACAGCTACGTTGATCTAGTTTGTTAACACCAGAAATTGATACTGAAGTATCAGCAATTTTTCCAGCAAAAAAACCTAACATACCGAAAGTTAGTTCGTTTGGATTTTCAACCTTCATTCGAATTGTAAGGTTTGGTTGCTCTTGATCCATTCTTAGGTCTGAATAAGGGCTTTTGCCTGTTATCGCACTTGCTAAAGCACTAAAAGCACTTTCTTTGTTTGTTTTAAGATGCGAGATAGAATTAACGAAAATAGCAGCATTAGTTTCTGCAAATGAAACTTGGGTATTTTCTTGTGGTAGATCAAATATTTCATAAGGAATACAGGTAAAAGAAGGTGTTACTCCCATTTTTTCATATGAATTTTTAATATTTTCTTGTTTTTTTATGAATTCCTCATCAAGTCCATATTTTGAAACATTGTCAATATCAAAACCCATCGGGTTAACTGTAGTTTTCACTTTTACTTTTGCATCTTTACTAAGATTTGAAAGAAATTCTTGACCAGCGTCACCTATAGTGTTGTAGTTAACTCCAGAAACATGTGCCCATTGAATTGGTACAAGTTTTTCAGCATTAGTAGCTTCTCCGGTTGCAACTAAAATTCTGTATGCAAGTTGTAATGTTTCTCCTTTTTCACCCTTTAGTGCGGATTCTTCTTCCTTTGTTAGTTCCAATATAATTACTCAATTTTTACTGTATAATACTTGTACGCTAAATTACAAGAGTACTTCAACTTCTTGGTATTAGTTTCATTATAATAGAATCAAATCCATAATTATGTGTGAAAAAAATTCTTCGTGGAATGATAGAAACTATGAATTCTGTAAATCCACCACGTATGACTGCATTAAGAGAACTTCATGAGGCAGAAACTGGTGGACCTTTCAGTATTCTAATTGGAACAATTCTTTCGGCTAGAACAAAAGATGAAAACACCGCCAAGGTTGTAAAAAAATTATTTTCCAAGTATAAATCTCCTCAAGAATTAGCAAAGGCCAAAATAAAAAATGTAGAAAAAATAATCAAATCAATTGGTTTCTATCACGTAAAATCGAAAAGAATCATTGATGTAGCTTCAATAATTTCTTCAGAGTATAAAGGAAAGGTTCCCAATGATTTTGAAGAACTGTTGAAATTACCAGGAGTTGGAAGGAAAACTGCAAATTGTGTTTTAGTATATGCATTTGATAATCCTGCAATTCCAGTAGATACTCATGTCCATAGAATTTCAAACCGTTTAGGATTAGTACAAACCAAAACACCAGAAGAAACAGAATTTGCACTAATGAAAAAAATACCTAAAAAACATTGGCTTGAAATCAATGACACTTTTGTTATGTATGGTCAGAATATTTGCAAACCAATTTCGCCAATGTGTGATGTATGCAAGATTAAAAAAAGTTGTAAATATTTCAAATCTAAGAACGCTTCTTAGTTAGAAACAATACTCCAACTATTGCAAATAGACCTATTGCAAGAAAAAATGGATACAAGGCAAAGATATTCTTTGCAGGATCACCTGACAAAAATTCCACGATCATGCTTCCAGAATTAACTGCAGGAGGATCAGTAGAGCCCTCCATTCCATGAACAGAGTAAGAATCAATTGCAAATACACCAATGTCTACATTGGTTACTACAATTCTTGCTCCATTGTTGACAGTTAGTCCTGCTCTATCAGTGTAAGATATGAGTACTTTTGCCTCTGGATACCAACCTCTATCAAGATCTCTAAAAACTACAATGTATCCTTCTTTTGGAGTTTTGACTGCAACCCATAACTTGTAATCAGGTTGTGAACCCATTCCAATTTCAATAAATTCTGTTCCTGAAAGATCTTGATTATATATTTTAATGACAG
>JAZGIF010000016.1:0-9909 GCA_036481835.1 Nitrosopumilaceae archaeon | reverse complement strand
GCTAACAACATTCCCCATCTTGATAACATACCTTGACCTTTGAATTTGAACAACAAACCCAAACCCATCAAAAGTAATCCATGACCCAAGTCTGCAAACATTATTCCATAAAAGATTGGCCACATCAGAGCAATGAACCATGTAGGATCGAATTCTCCTCGTTTAGGAATTCCCTGACTGTCAGTAATTACTTGATAAGTTCTCACCCATTTTGGATTTTGTAAATGAACAGGAAGGTTTGATAAAACTTCAGGATCTTTTATCTCCTCAGTTACTGACATCCACTGATTAGTAACATCTTTGAATTTTTTTTCCATTTTTTTTGGTATGTAACCCTGAATTACTGCAAATCGTTTGGTTCCTCCAGGTTTACGTAAAGTTTCAAGAACATCTTTAGCCACAAAAGCCGTTTCATGTATAGCAAGTACATCCCCTCGGATCTTCTTAGTTATTTTTGCAAGTTCTTTAGAAATAGATTTTTGTTTTGCTGAAAGTTCTTTTATTTTTGATTCTGCTAATGAAAAGGCCTCGCTTGGGATTTGTGGAAATCCTTGAGGAATAGTAAAAGGATTTGAATTAAGTGCTCTCATAATTTTAAGAACTTTATCTGAATCTTTTACACTGCAAATTATTATTATTGCTGACTTGTCTTTAGACTTTAATTCATATTTGTAAATGGGAATTTCATCTAATGTTCTCGCAATCTCTCCATAATCAGAAGAATTTATTACAAAAAGATTTGTGTAAAAGTATCTCATCAAACTAAAGTTACTCAGATTAATATTGAGTTTACTTGCTATTTGCAATGTTTCTTTTAAAGCCGTATATGTTTCCAAAGATCGTTTAGTCTCAGCATCTTCTTGTAAAATCTTTGAAGCTTTTGAAATTACATCTGGAGTTCTTTTTTCCAAATCATTAATCATATTTTCAATTTCGTTTAACTCATAGTTTTTTTTCTTGAACATTGTTCCTTTGAAAAGAATTTCCATGATGCCAACTCTTGGAGGAATTTTAAGTCCCTTAACAACCTCTTCGATTGATTGATACGTTTTTTGAGCTCTTAGAAGAAGATCATCAATTTCTGGGGTAACTGTTTCATTTTCGGTTTCTATCTTGTGGAACCATTCAAACTCAGTAAGACGCGAAATAGCATTTGGGGACTCTGTCCTTGGAAGGACAATTGATCCCACAATGAGTTTCGCAACTGCCAATAACTACAAACGGTTTTGATGACGGTTTAAAATCTTTCTAAGACAAGTTTTAATAAAAAAATTAATCAAAAATCAAATGATTATTCGAACAATTCCTTGTCCAAACATTAAAATCCAATATCAATAAAATGGCACATCGTTGACTTCTGAACCTAAATTAGAAAAAACCATTGAAAAAATTTTAAGTCAATCAGAAGTTGAGATTTTAGCAAATCTAAAGACCTCTTATGATGAATCCCTTGAAACTTTGTCAAAATCACAAAGTTCACTTGAACAAGATTATAATAAAATTTTAGATGAAGGGAGAAAAGAATCTGATAAAATTGAAAAACAGATAATTGGAAGTTCAGACTTGGAGTCTAGGAACAAACAACTTTTACTTGTAGAAGAATCAGTTGTGAAGGTTTTTGATAAAGCAATTGAGAAAATTGAGGCAACAAGTCGAAATGAAAATTATTCAAAACTAATCACAACTCTACTTGATGAATCAACCGAAGCTCTTGGTACAACTGAGGTGACGGTATATACAAACTCAAAAGATCAAGATGTTGTAAAACCATTATTATCAAAATATTCTGGATCTGAATTGTCTTCTGAAACAATTGATTGTTTAGGTGGAGTAGAAGTAAAATCAAAAGACGGCTCTATGACTTTTAACAATACAATTGATTCTAGACTTGAACGCATGAAGCCTTTAATAAGGAAAGAGATAGCAAGCAAATTCGGCTTGGGTAGTTGACATGGTAGCAAAGGGTCGAATTGTTTGGGTTAGCGGTCCTGCAGTAAGAGCTGATGGCATGTCTGATGCAAAAATGTATGAAACAGTTTCTGTTGGTGAGGCTAAGCTTATCGGCGAAGTAATTCGACTAACAGGTGATGTTGCTTTCATTCAAGTTTATGAATCAACTAGTGGACTAAAACCAGGAGAACCTGTAACTGGAACAGGAAATCCACTCAGTGTTTTACTTGGACCAGGAATTATAGGTCAAATTTATGATGGAATCCAAAGACCTCTAAAGGAACTTTCAAAAAAATCTGGTTCGTTCATTGGAAGAGGAATTACTACAACTCCAGTAGATATGACAAAAAAATTTCATTTTGTTCCTACAGTAAAAGTTGGTGACGAAGTAAAACCAGGAAATGTTATTGGTACAGTAAAAGAAACAGAATTAATTGATCACAGTATAATGGTACCACCAGATCATAAAGGTGGTAAAATTACTAAAATTATTAGTGAAGGTGATTATGATCTTGAAACAGAGATAGCAACATCTGAAAAAGACGGTAACTCTAGTACTCTTAAAATGTATCACAAGTGGCCAGTACGAAAACCACGTCCTTACCAAAAACGACATGACCCTACTATTCCATTGTTAACTGGTCAGCGTATACTTGATACATTTTTCCCTCTTGCAAAAGGGGGAACGGGTTCTATTCCAGGAGCATTTGGAACTGGAAAAACTGTTACTTTACACCAAATAGCCAAGTGGTCAGATGCTCAAGTTGTAGTCTACATTGGATGCGGGGAACGTGGAAATGAAATGACTGAAGTTCTTGTTGAATTTCCTGAATTGAAAGACCCAAGAACTGGAAGACCATTAATGGAAAGAACCATTCTTGTTGCAAACACTAGTAACATGCCTGTAGCAGCACGTGAAGCAAGTATCTACACTGGAGTAACTATTGCAGAGTATTATCGCGATATGGGAAAAGATGTTGTTTTGGTTGCAGATTCTACTAGTCGCTGGGCAGAAGCACTTCGAGAAATGAGTGGACGACTTGAAGAAATGCCAGCAGAAGAAGGATATCCATCTTATCTTGCATCACGATTAGCAGAATTTTATGAAAGAGCAGGAAGAGTCCGAGCTCTAGGAAGTCCTGATCGTGATGGTTCTGTAAGTCTTGTAGGTGCAGTTTCTCCATCAGGTGGTGACTTTACAGAACCTGTAACAACACATACAATGAGATTTATCAAAACATTTTGGGCACTTGATGCAAAACTTGCGTATTCACGACATTACCCATCAATTAACTGGATGAATAGTTACTCAGGATATTTAGCTGATGTTGCAAAGTGGTGGACTGAAAACATTAGTGAGGATTGGCTTAGTCTTCGAAGTGAAACTTATAGTATTTTGCAACGAGAAGACACTTTAAAAGAAATTGTTAGATTATTAGGACCAGAAGCATTACCCGATGAAGAAAAATTAATTCTTGAAGTAGCAAGAATGATTAAGATTGGTATCTTACAACAAAACTCTTTTGATGAAGTTGATACGTATTGCAGTCCTGAAAAACAATTCAAACTAATGAAATCATTTGTTCAATTTTACAATGAGGGTCAACAAGCGTTAAAAGATGGTGCATCTTTGGTTGATATCCGTACAATGCCAGTAATTAGTACTTTACTCAAAGCAAGAATGGAAATAAAAGATGATGAACAAGATAAATTGGACCAACTTGCTCAAACCATTTCTGAACAATTCAAAAGCATTACCGGAGTTAAAGTTTCATCATGACATCACAAGGAGGAGTTCAATACAGTAAGATTGCTGAAATTAAAGGACCACTTGTAATTGTAGATGATGTCGAAAATGCAGCCTTTGATGAATTAGTTGAAATTCAAACTACTGAAGGAGAAAAAAGATTAGGAAAAGTTTTAGAAGTTGGAAATGGTAAAGCAATTGTTCAAGTCTTTGAAGGAACTACTGGTCTATCAATTTCAGGAACTAAAGCAAAATTTGTTGGAAAGGTAATGGAGATGCCAGTATCTGGAGAGGTACTTGGTAGAGTCTTTGATGGACTTGGAAGACCAAAAGATGGTCTTCCTGATCCAATTGCTGACAAATTTTTAGATATTAACGGAGCACCAATGAATCCAGAGCAAAGAGAATATCCAAAAGATTTCATTCAAACTGGAGTTTCTGTAATAGATGGAATGTTAACACTTGTACGTGGCCAGAAACTTCCTATTTTTTCGGGTTCTGGTATGTCTCATAACATTTTAGCAGCACAAATTGCAAGACAAGCATCTGTTGTCGGTACTAGTGAGGAATTTGCTGTAGTTTTTGCTGCAATTGGGGTGCAGTATAGCGAATCAGAATATTTCAGAAGAAGCCTTGAAGAATCAGGAGCATTAAAGAGAAGCGTTTTGTTCCTAAATCTTGCAGACGATCCTGCAATTGAAAGAATCATTACCCCTAGAGTAGCGCTAACTGTTGCCGAATATCTTGCATATGATTTAGGAATGCACGTTCTTGTAATCCTAACTGACATGACAAACTATGCTGAGGCATTAAGAGAGATTAGTGCAGCAAGGGAAGAAGTTCCTGGTAGAAAAGGATATCCAGGTTATTTGTATACAGACCTTTCATCCATTTACGAAAGGGCTGGAAGGTTACAAGGTAGGAAGGGAAGTGTTACACAAATGTCAATTTTAACAATGCCTTCTGATGACATCACACATCCAATACCTGATCTAACTGGTTACATTACTGAAGGTCAGATTGTACTTGGTAGAGACTTGTTCAGACAAGGAATTTATCCACCCGTAAACATTCTCATGAGCCTTAGTAGAATCATGAAAGACGGTATTGGAGAAGGACGAACTCGTGCTGATCATCAAGAAATATCAAACCAAAATTACGATGCTTACTCTAGAGCACAAGAGGTTCGTGCACTAGCTGGTATAGTAGGCAAAGGTGGTCTGACAGGTGTCGATTTAAATTATCTTAATTTTGGTGATGAATTTGAGAAAAACTTTCTTTCACAAGACATCGATGAAAACAGAAATCTTGAAGAAACACTTTCATTGCAATGGAAAGCTGTTTCTAATCTTCCCAAAAATGAACTGAACAAAATCAAAGACAAGTATATTGAACAATATTACAAGGAAAAGTAGCTTATGTCTTTTGGACAAAATGTAGTTGCAACTAAAATTGAACTTTTCAAGTATAAACGTTCTAGTCAAGTTGCTACAATGGTTCAAAAAATTCTTGATGACAAACGTAAAGTCTTACTAAAAAATATTGAAGAAATGATAGATCAGGCAACAAAAGCAAGAGGGGGAATTTGGGAACCTCTTCAAGATGTTTACAAATCAGTCAATGAAGCTTATTTAAGATTGGGTACAAGTACAGTTGACTCTGTAGCACAATCAGCTCCTGCAGTAATGGAAGTTGATGTTCAGGTAAAACGAGTCGTTGATGTAAAAATTCCTGTACTCAACGTCACTGAAAAAGACACAAAATCTATGCCATATGGTTTTGCAGATACAAATTCTTCAATTGATAGAGCATCAAAACAAATCAAATCTATGCTTCCAAAAATATGTAAGGCTGCAGAATTTGAAAATTCTATTTTTAGTTTAGCAAAGGCCCTTGAGAAAACTCAAAAATTGTTAAATGCACTTGAAAATGTAATAATTCCACAATATCAACAAAGAATAAAATTCATCCTTTCTACTTTGGAAGAAAGAGAACGCGAGGAATTCGCAAGATTAAAAAAAGTAAAAGCCGCAATTGAGAAGAGAAAACAAAATGACTAAAGAAGAAATTAAAAAACAATTAGAAGATTCAAAAAAAGTTTTGGCGCAAGATTATGAAAATTCTGAAAAATCAATTAAAGAAGATCTTAAAAATTTCAAAAAGAAAACGCTGGATCAAATTTGACTCACAAAACACATCATGATTTAAATATGGAACCTTGGGAGATCACACGGCAATGAAACCTCTCATGCTTTTACTTTTAACAACTATGATGATTTCTATTTCAGGTCTTATGGCAGTAGCTTACGCACAAGAAGAATCTGTAGGTGGCTCTGATTCTGGGGCAAAACTAATTGGTGCAGGAATTGCATTTGGTGTTGCAGCAGGTGGAGCAGGTGTAGGTTTAGGTTATGTAGGTTCTGCAGGTCTTGCAGTAATTAGTGAAAATCCAGCACTTCAATCAAAGGTTTTCATTTTCATTGGAATGGTTGAATCAATTGCTATCTATGGTATAGTAATGATGTTCATCATCTTAGGACAATAAAATATTTTTTTAGAAAAATTTTTCAGACTTTTAATAATATTTTAGTTTATTTACATCTAAAATTCTAGTACAGTATCTGCATTTTAGTACAAGACCTGATTTGTCTATGACATCCATGATTGATTCAATATACTCATTGCTATTTGTTATACAATCAGGATTCGAACATCTAAAAATCTGTTCAATTTCATTTGGTAAAGAAACACGTCGTTTTTCCACAAGTTTGTAATTTTTTATAATATTGATAGTGGATTTTGGTGCAATAACTGCCAGTTTATTGGTATCAGCATCTTCAAGAAATCTGTTTTCTACCTTAATGATGTCTTTTTTCTTTGATTTTGAGCTGGGTACATTGAGAGCTATTGTGATAACATTTCCCGCTTTTCCATCTATTTCTAATGCCTCTAGAACTTTGAGTCCTTTTCCTTGGTCAATGTGGTCAATAACAGTTCCATCTTTTATTCGTCTCACTAAAAGATCTGATTCCTGCATCAGAATACTTTGTATATCCACCAGTATATATGATTCAAAGAATGAATGAATTTTTTCAAAAAGACATTATTTCTGTAAGAGATTTAGATAAACAAAAATTAGAATTAATTTTTGATTCTACAAATAAAATTTTGGAGATTAAACCAAATGAACGACGTGAAATTGGACGGGGAAGAACTCTAGGCTATTTGTTTTATGAACCAAGTACTAGAACTCGTCTAAGTTTTGAATCTGCGATTGCATCAATTGGAGGAACATCATTTGGAATTTCTGAGGTTTTATCTTCATCTACACAAAAAGGCGAAAGTTTAGCTGATACTGTGAAAATAATGTCAATTTACTCTGATGTTCTAGTTTTACGGCATCCTCTTGATGGTTCTAGTAGGTTTGCAGCAGAGCTTTCATCAAAATCTGTAATTAATGGTGGAAGCGGTACTGAAGAACATCCCACTCAGGCAATACAAGATCTATTTACAATAAAAAAAGAAAAGAAAAAGATTGATGGTCTAAAAATTGGAATAGTTGGAGACCTAAAATATGGAAGAACCGTTTATTCACTTCTTTACGCACTTGGAAATTATGATGTAGATGTTCATCTAATTTCTCCAGAATCCTTGAAAATTCGTGCAGATTCTACCTATGAAATACGAAAAAGACTTTCATATACAGAATCCACTGACATTGACGAATACATTGATGAGCTGGATGTAATCTATGTCACAAGAATTCAAAAATAAAGGTTCCCAGATGAAGAAGAATACATCAAAGTTAAGGGAAGTTACGTAATTGGAATGGATTTTGTAAATAAAATGAAAGATGATGCAATAATATTACATCCCTTACCACGCTTGGATGAAATTTCTACTGAAGTAGATAAAACCAAACAAGCAAGATATTTCAAACAAGCTGAATATGGAATGGATACAAGAGCTGCATTGTTGGGTTTAATTCTAAACGAAGATGGTTTTTAGATAAACATTTTTTTATTTTTCACAAACTGTGTCTCCTTGGATTCCAGAGTACAGATCTTTAATAGCTGCAATATTACATTCGGAAATGTAAGGGATAGTCATATCAATAGTTGGTGCCATTAAATCTTCTGGGGCAGTAGAATGTCCTAGACCAATAGCATGACCAAATTCATGTCTAACTATAGTTGATAACTCTTCATCGTTTAGATTAGATATATCATAAATTGTAATGAATGATTTTAGAATTTCATTTCCGTCCACTATTGATTTTGTATATCCAGTAAAACCATCATTGTCTTTAATGTTAGAAAGTGTAATGATTATGTCACCTTCCCCACCACTTCTTCTAATGACTTTGAAATCTGTTGGGATATTATACAAGGATTCAGTATTTGATGCATCCTTGAGAGCTCCAGTCCAACCTGTGAAAAATGTTGAACTTGTTCCTCTAGGCCCCTTATGAGTAAGGGAATCATCTACATCAATTGATTCTTCTGATTTAATTGCATCAATAATAACATCAATCTTGTCTTCTTCCATACTTCTTGGACTTACGATGTTAACATTCATGGAAGTACCTACCAATCGCCAAGACTTCCATGTGTTTACCGTATCTCCTTTTAGATTTTCAATGAAAAATTTTGTTTTAATAGGACTTGAATCCTGGGAGGACAAATCAAGCATATCTGTATCTATACCCGATACAGTAATTAGCAAAAACACTATTGGTAGAAGAAATAATTCAATTACTAGAAGAGATTTTGATTTTTTTCCTTTAAGCTCTTTTTGAATTGAGGTAATTTCATGAGATAATTTTATTTGTTGTTCTTTTAGATCGTCAATAGATTTTCCTTCTACAAATTCTAATTTTTCCCATTCTGAAATTTTTTCGTTAGTTTCTGTCGAATAGATTTTTTTATTAATATCATCTAGGTCTTTTTTGATAAGTTCTAGATGTGCCTTTAAATTTTTAACAGATTCCTTCTTTTTTATAAGATATTTTGAATTCATTTTATTTTTCAAAGTTAATTCTTAATTTAGAAGATCCAAACTCAAAGCTTGTAAAACATCGCGAGGGGTGAAAACTTGTTCTGTAGTCATCACGTAAGGGTGTTTCATGTATAACATCATTTTACAAACTTCAGATAATGTTAATTTATCAGGAATTAATTTCGGATTTGCTAATTTGAAAACACTTGCATTCAATTCTAAAAAGTTTTCAACATCTTTTAAGAAATTCAAATCCCCTGTAATTTTCTCAATGATTGTAGTATGATCGATAAATAATGATTCATTCTCAAGCATTAGAAGATCAGTTTCTTCATCTAAGAGTGAGCTAAATAGATATTCAATTGGATCATCTCTTTTGAAAACTTTAATTTTTCTTTCTGGCAGATCACAAATTTTGATATTTGTATTGCATAATGCACCAATTTCTAGAATCTCTCTAATAGAAATTGCAGAAAAACTAGTTTTACTATTTTGAATAATTGCAAAAGTTCTTTTCATTTTTTTCATTTGTTCAAGCAATTTTTCCAATTTTGCAAATCGTGTATCAATGTAAAACTTTCTATTCATTATTTCAGCTGACAAAACATCATGGAAAAAATACGGTGTTGGATTTTTTAGAACTCCTTTTAAAATTTCACGTCCTCCAATAATTCCTAATGGAAATTCATTATCTAAAACTACCAAATTATCAGTAGTTTGAGATAATCTTGAATACATTGAACTTGCAATCCATACATTATCTTCTGAGTTAATGCTAGAAATCGGTGAAGAGGCCAAGGAATATGGTAAAAGATCATCAAACAAACATTCTGTTAATGCCAAATTTTTTCCCGAATTAATTGAATTAAAGGAAATTTGATGATTTTTTGAGTTGGAATTTTTGTTAAAAATTTTATTAATATTTTTTTTCCAATTATCACTAAATCCTAGATTATTAATCATCATCACACCTTTTGAACTATATTTTTAAGAAATTCTTTCACATATCCAATTTGATGTTCAGACTGAACATACGATTTTATGATTTTTTTATTTGTAAAAAATTTTTTTGCTAAAAATTTGTTGTAACTTTTTTAAAACATTTTAAAAAATCAGGTATACCTTACAATTTCTAAGATCAAACTAAACTTTTTCTTATCTTATTACTTGTTTGAAAACTTGGTTTTTATCTAATTTATCAAATTCTGATTTTT
>JAZGIF010000015.1:0-3097 GCA_036481835.1 Nitrosopumilaceae archaeon | reverse complement strand
TTTACAACTGGTGTATTTCCTACTTTGTTTAAAATATCTGTATCAGTTACAGCTTTGGTTGCGAAATTATTTCACCTTCTTTATGGAAAATTCTAATACGTTATCGTTTTTTTTCATGTTTAAAAGCTCATGACCGCTTCTGTTAACCCATCTTGAAATGTCATCTTCTGCTGCTGGATCATCAGCAAGTACTGTAAGAACTTCGCCTACCTGCATTTTTTCAATAGCAATCTTTGTACGAAAGACGGGTTCTGGACAAAACATACCTGTAGCATCTAATTTTTTGGCGTTACTTTCACTAATTTTAGGTCACCTAGTATTTGATCTTGAAATGTCATATTAAAAGCTATACGAGTATAAAATGAAAAGTAGTATTGCCTAACATGAAAAATTATCTAATGGCTATCTTAAACATTGTAACAAGATTTCGATCTTTTAAAATTTCTGGCTCACGGTTTTCATAATTAATTTTATATGAAACTCTTTTCATAAAATAAATTGCCATCTTATACATCAAAGACCAGAGATAACTATTTTGATTAATGTTATACATTTTATACAGAAATGAAAAAATCCATTCTGAATTTGGATAATGATCTTTTACATATTCAAAAATGAAATCTCGTGAATTGTTAATTTTGTATTTTAGATGCTCCAAAGTTTCTTTAGGCAGTGCATAACCTGTCTGTTGTATTTCAATTTTATTGTGTTTCATAGCGCTCATAACATCATCAAGATTATTTTCTGACTCTATTACATTTACACATCTACCAAATGTAGAAACAACATGCGAATCACTTCCTGCAACTTTGATCTTATTATTTTCCAAGGCAAAATGAGATGCCTTTGCATTTGAAATAATATCTATATTATTACTATTGAAAACTTCGATCATCTCACATTGATTGGCTTTTTCTCTTAGTGAATCAATTAAGCTAAAAGGGTGAGGTGCGCAAGAAATTCCATTCTGCTTTCGTACCTCATCTATAATTTCTTCAATAATTAATCCAGGTTCTATTTTTTGATGAATCCCGTATGCTAATACATGTGCTCCATCTGCTGTAGTGATTTCTTCAGCTGGATAAATTTGGATATTTTTGAATTTGGGATGTTCGTTTTTGTATTGAAGAATTTGAGAATACCCATCCAAAGTATTGTGATTAGTAATGAATACTGCATCTAGTCCAAGCAGGTTTGCCTGTTCTAGCTGGTCTCTAATTGTAACATTACAGTCGTATGGAGTTTCGTCTTTACCTAGCTGAAAGTTTGAAAACATATTGTGACAGTGTAATTCTGTTTTTAATGCCATTTTTAATTAATATTTTACTTTTACAATTATAATCTTATCTTTGATTCTCTTTTATAATACGAATTAACGAAACAGGTCTTCGTTTTCAGGACGTATTATAGAATTAGCTGTTCCATTATTTGGGTCAAATTGAAAATTACGAACTAAAACTGCTGGAGTTTTGCGAGTTTTTCCCATAACCAGCTCAGCTGCAGAACATATCTCATCAGCTATGGCAATTTCTGTAACTCGCATAATTTTTTCAAAATTATCTTTTTTTCCCCGATAATCCTTAAACGAATCAATTCCAGACACGCCTATTGCACAGTTTGTTTGGCCCATTCTGAAAGGTCTACCAAAAGTATCTGCAATTAAAACCGCAATACTTTTACCAGTTTTCTCAAAGATTTGTTTTTGTATCTCGTTTGCAGATTTATCACAATCAATTGGTAGCAAGGATGCGTAACCATTTTCCAAGTTACTTTCATCAACTCCTGCGTTTGCACAAATAATACCATTTTTAGTTTCGGTAATGATTATCTCACGTTCCATTCTAACAATTCTTTTTGATTCAGACAAAATGACTTCAACTAATTTTGGATCCTTTTGATATTCAGATGCAATGCCTAGTGCAAGCATTGATGGGATTACTCCAGGAAGATGGACCAATCTACCTTCTTTTTTTGAAATAATTTTTTGAGAAATAACTATAATGTCTCCATCTTCGAGCTTGGTTTTAATTGATGAGAGAATTAATTCAGTGAGTTTTTCTCCTATAGATATTTCCTTGTTGATTTTGATTGGGATTACTTCTAAAGATTTCAATGTCTATAGAAATGATTTTTTACCCTTCATCTATTATTGGTTACGCTAAGGTTGGAGATTCTAGCTTTAGATTGTAATGCTCGTTGATTATATCAATTATTTTTACTAAATTTTTCTCTTCGAGTGATGTTGTTGCCAGATCCTTTACGATGTCTTGTGCCCTATATGCAATTCCTAATCCACAAATATCAAACAATTTTACATCATTTGCTCCATCCACTACCACTACGATATCGTCTTTATTTTCATTCCATTCGGAAATCATGATTTTAGCTGACTTTGCTTTGTCCGAGTCTACATGAATTTTCACACCGTCTAGTTTCCCGTCTTTGAAGATTAGCTCATTAGAAAACACATAATCTAGATTCAATTCTTTCTTTAGAGGATCAGTCATAATTGTAAAGCCTCCAGATATTGCCAAAAGTTTCCATCCTGCAGCCTTTAATGCTCGACAAGCTTCTTTAGCTCCAGTCATTATAGGCAAAGAAGTTGCAACTTCTTGACATGTCTCGAAGCTCAGTCCTTTGAGTAAATCTACTCTTTTAACTAGTCCTTCTTCCCAGTTAATTTCCCCTTGAATTCCTTTTTTGGTGATTTCCCAGATTTCTTTTTCTTTGTTGAGCTTTTCTGCAAGAATTGGTAAATATTCTGCATCAAATAGAACTCCTTCTACGTCAAAAATTACAAGCAATTAGTTTCTGTTTTGTGAGCTAAAATCTGTTTTTATTAAAGTTATCTGATGAAATTCACAAATAATAAAAAACTAAGAATAATCTAAATCTAATCATCAACAAGGTTTTTATTTTTTTCTTTAACCGGTATCAATAAATCAAACCTGTAAAGTAATCTGGATATGGCAGAACTTGAGCACAAGTATGAAGTAGAAATTAAATCCAGAGAAGCGCGTCAAAAAATTCCTGAAGATGTTAAAGCCGAATTAAAGGCATCTGGAATGATGGATGAGAAAGGAAAACTAAAGCTCAA
>JAZGIF010000014.1:0-6009 GCA_036481835.1 Nitrosopumilaceae archaeon | reverse complement strand
ATCAACAAGTATTACGTGTTCTACCATAAGTTATCCTCTAAACAAAGTACCTTCGAATTTGTTTCTCTTAATTGCATTGATAATTCTTTCTGGCTTGTTCCCATTTGTAAAAAATACTTTTAATCCCATTTTTGAAATTTTGGAAGCTTCATCTACCTTGCGTTTCATTCCTCCTGTAACATCATTGCTAATTTTAGTGAAAGAAGGTTTCTCATCTTTAATATCATTAATTAATTTCTTCTGTTTGAAATCCAAAAACAATCCGTCTACATTTAGAAGAAAAATTGATAGTCTAGGTCTTAATACTTTTGCAAGCATTGTCATAATTTTGTCACCTGATAATATGTAGGATTTTTTTTCACCATACCATAATGCATCGCCATAAGTAATTGGAATGAGACCCGAACTGGCAATTTTTTTTATTTCTTTAATTTTTTTTGGAATTGGTTTGTTGCCACTAACAAAATCTGTTGGGGGAAGACCATAAGGATTCAAATTGTTTTTTAAAAATGAATCAAGAATTATTTTGTTCAAATCCACCATTGATTTTTTTACAATGGCTACTCCTCTATTATCATATTTTGCAGGTTTGGTATGCATACCAAATTTTACAGACCAGTAATGTCCATAGGATCCTCCCCCATGAACTATCACTATCGGTTCATCAATTCTTTTTAGTTTACTAACTATGTTATCGATTGTTTTAGTTCGTGCAGAGAGCGGTTTTTCTTTATTGGTAATGACTGAACCACCTAATTTGAGTAATAGCATGGTAGTCTACGACAATTAGGGAGTTAAAAAGTAACCAGTCCTTTAGAATCAATTTTTACAGAAAAACATTCATAATTTTTGCTACTCAAATTTTCCAAAGTTTGATCAAGTTTTGATTCATCTACTAATGAAATTATACAGCCTCCCAAGCCGGCACCAGTGATTTTTGAACCATAGGATGTTTTATTGGCAATTTCAATCATTTTTCTTAATTCAGCATTTGAAACTCCAATTTGTTCAAGATATTCTTGATTATTAGTCATAATTTTACCAAGGGATCTTAAATCATTTTTTTCCAAAGATGGAATCACTTTTTTAATTAAGTCTGATTCCTCCTTGCACAAAGTTGAAAAAACTAATTCATTTTTTTCTTTGAATTCATTTACTTTTTTTACAACTGAATTTGTTGAATGAGGGACGCATGAGTTAGTAATCACTAAATGAAAATTAGAAGGTGAATCAATTTTTTTAGAACCATTTTCTTTGTCATATTCCATTATTCCTCCAAAAATACAAACAGTGCAGTCAGCTCCGGATGTATTTTTAAAAATTGTTTTTTCTGCTTCTATTGCAAACTTTAGAATCTCTTCTTTGGAATATTTTGTAAATAAACCTGATATTGAAGCTGCAGCAGCAACACAACATGCAGAGGAAGAACCTAATCCTACTCCAGAGGGTAAAGATGAATCAATTGTTACCTCTATACCTCCTTTGTTACCAAACTTTTCGAGAAGAGTTTTTGATAGATATATGAAAGGCATGAAAGGTGATTTAATCTCATCCAATGATTTTGATCTAGGGATTGTAATATTTCCCAAGTTTGATTTAATTACAATAGAGTCTTCATCAGTTGTTAACGAAGTTACCTTAACTCTTTTGTCAATAGAACATAGAATTGCTTTAATTCCATATACTACAAAATGTTCCCCAAAAAGAATGACCTTTCCTGGGGCTGAAGCAATAGATTTCAAGTGAAAATTATTGAGCCGTAACCTACTACGGAACTCGTATCTCCTGTAATGTCTCCGCTAGTTGCATACTTTAGCAATTCGCCTTTAGTTGCTCCAAGTTCCTTACTTGCAATCATAGTAGATGCAATTGCGCCGTATCCACATGCTGTAACACTTTTTTCGCTCAATACTTTGTAAAATCCCTCCACATCCATCTTCAAAATGGGTTCAATTAACGCTTTATCTTGTTTGTGAGCAAACTCATTTTCTTCGTAATGAGTGAAATCAGAAGAGCCAATAATCATTGCATTCTTTTTTTTAGCAATTTCTACAATTGCAGCTCCAACTTCCTTTGCAGCTGTTATACTTTGGTCGATAAGAACTATTGGAAGAATTTTAAACTCACTGTACATTTCTTGCAATATAGGAATCTGTACCTCAAGACTGTGTTCTTTTGTATGTGAAAAAAAATCTAAATCAATAATTTCTGAAAATTTTGCTAGTTCTGTAGCTGAATCTGAATCAACTTCCACATTACCAAGTGGAGTTTGCCATGTGGCATCTTTCATAGATGCAACATTACAACCTATGCCCCAGTGATTTGGGCCAACTATAATGAATAGGTTTGTTGATTTTGAAGAAATTGCATAAAATGAATGACAGGCTATAGGACCTGAATACTCGTATCCTGCATGAGGACAAATTACCCCATAAATTTTCTTTTTTGAATCCGAGGGAGGAAATTTTCCAGGACCGAACTCATGTACAAAACTATCATGAATGGTTTTTTTCAATTCGTTTTTTTCGCCGGGATAGAACATTCCGGCCACAGCCGGTGTTCTCATCTGCATTATTCTATTTCCTCTTCAGTAATTTTTGTTTCAAAGTCATCAATTTCATACTTCATTGGTTCGTCAACTTTTAGTTGACCCTTTTCAATTAGAATTTCTCTTGCCAACAGCCAATAAATCGTTGCAAGAGATTTTCTTCCTCTATTATTCGCAGGAATTACAAGATCAATTTTTGACGTTATATTGTCAGTATTAGAAATACCAATTACTGGTATTCCTGCATTTGTAGCTTCAATAACTGCCTGACCATCTACCTGGGGATCAGAAATTAGAACCAACTGTGGTTCAATGTAAAATGGCAAAGAAGGATTTGTCAAAGTTCCTGGCATAAACCTTCCAAGCATTTTTTTAGCACCTGTAAGTTCACAGAACTTTTCAATTGGTGTATTTGCATATTCTCTTCCAGAACATACTATTACTTTCTCAATTTTCATTCTATTAATGAATTTTGAAGCGGTTTGAATTCTGGCCAAAGTTAAATCAAGATCTATCATGTACAGGCCTTCAGGACTAGCCTTTGTAATGAAAGGAATCATAAATTTCGTTTTTACAGCTGTTCCTACCCTAATTCCTGTAGAAAGAATTTTCTTCTTAATGTCTTGAATTTCGTTTTGTTGGCTCATGTTGTGTTTTTAAATTTGTGCCATACCGCGTATTAAATCATGCTCTGAAAGTCGTATTAGCTCATTTAATTTTGCTACTCTTTCCCCTCCTACTATCCCAACTTTGAGCATTTTAGAATTAGTTCCAATTCCTATATGAGAAATATGCGAATCAGTAGATTCACCTGATCTATGTGATGTAATCAGTTTAATGTTATTGTTGTTTGCTTCTTTAGCAAACTCTAATGCGTCATACAAACTTCCTGCTTGGTTTACTTTGAGAATTGCCGCATTGCAAGATTTTAACTCAATGGCTTTTTTTAAAATCTCTTTATTTGTTACAGTCAAATCATCTGCTGTGATTAGAGTTTTTGGAAACTTTGAAGTCAATTCAGCCATATCTTCAAAAGCCTCTTCATGCACAGCATCTTCTGCATAGATCAGTTTGTATTTCTCAATTATATCGGAAGCAAATTCAATTTGTTTCTCTGGGGAGTTTTCAAAACCTGCTCTATCATATACATACATCTTTTTTTTATCATCCCATTGTGTTGATGATGCAAAATCAACTCCAAGAGAAACTTCTTTTCCAAGTGTAAAACCCAAATTTTCACAAGCTTTTGCGGAAAGTTCCAAAGCTTTTTCATTATCTAGTTTTGGAGCCCAGCCACCTTCATCACCTCTACCATTTGTAAATGATGAATCTTGCTTTCCCAAAACGTTTCGTAATTCTTTATGAACATCTAGGTTTGTTTCGATTGCTTCCCTTATGGATTTTGAACCGATTGAACAAATTAGAATTTCTTGTATATCTGGTGTTCCAGGTCCAGCGTGTGCTCCACCACCTAAAATATTCCCCAATGGAAATGGGAATCTACATTCTTTTCCCTTTGAAATTAATTTGAACATATGTTCGTTTAATCCCTTAGATGCTGATTCTAATGATGCAATGGAAACTGCAAAAGCTAGAGCTCCTCCAACCTTAGAATAATTTTCTGTTTTATCTATTTCCTTGAGGGTATCATGAATTGATTTAATATTACTAGGATCTAAATCCAGAAATTTACTTGAATTCTCATTTAGCACCTGTAAGCTGTTCTCTGGTTTTCCATCAGGAAAACTAACTGCTTCGTATTTACCAACACTTGCACCTGAAGGAGCACAAACTCTTCCAAGAAACTGATTGTCTGATATTATGTCAATTTCGATTGTCTTGCTGCCTCGACTATTGTAGAGTAGTCTTCCTTTCACAGAAGTAATTTTTGGCAAACTACTCTAACTCAGATTGTACTTCTAAGTGTCTTCTTCGTATTGCTTCATAGAAAGGAACAATTTGTTGAATTGTTTCAACTGAAGTTAATAACATTCTTCTGCAACAATATCTTTTGATACCAAGCGAATTTAGAACTTTTGCTGGTTCTTCTCCAGATTTTATTCTTGTTTGATATTCTTCAAATTTATCTGCAATGAGATTTCCACAAGTAAAACATCTCACTGGAACTAACATGACTTCGGGAAGTAATCAAGGATTATAAAAACCATACATGGAGTTTTTGATGCGGGTGTCGCCCAGCCTGGCCAAAGGCGCTAGCTTGAGGGGCTAGTCTCTTAGGAGTTCGTGGGTTCAAATCCCATCGCCCGCATACAATTATTTTATTTTGTTAATTGCTTTAATCAAATCTACTCTTCTAATTTCCTCAGTTAAGGCTGACCTTGTTTCTTCTAACAAAATTCTGTTTACATCTAATTTCCTTCTAGTTTCTTTAACTATTTTATCATAAATTGCTAATGGATACAAACTCAGGTAAAGATTTTCCATTATCTCAAATAATCTAATTGCATCTTTAGATTTTCCTTCTCGAATTTTGTCAAAAACCATTCTCTTCAATTCACCAATACAATCAAGAAGTCCAAGAATATACGAATTCTCAGAAACTCCCATAGATTTTATCGAAGGAATTTCCTTTTTTTGTACGATTGAAAGTAATGCTAGCGCTTCAACCAGTTCTTGTTCGGGGGTAATTAGATATTTTCGAAGATCTCCTTTTCCTTTTTTTCTTTGTCCAGATAACAATTTGCTAGCTTTTTGTGCATTAGCCTTTGCAGTTTTCAAATCCCCTTTATGAACTGCAATAATGGATTGACTGCACAAAATAATCACCTCTCTAGTATTTTTAATAAGATATTCTCTTGATTCTTGAGATGTTTCTAGAGATTTTGAAATTTTTGTCAAGGATGATTTTACATTTCTAAGTGCCATGGTTGAATGGATTGAAAACCGAGATAAAGCCGTTTGCCAAAGCTCTTAATTCGTACTCAAATACTATGTTCAAAATTCGCTGATGTTAATACTCAATAGTTATTTATGTAACAAGATTTGTCCTAAAATTTATGTCAGAAGGACGAAAAATGTATCCAATGAAATGTGCCGACTGTGGCAAAGATTCAGAGGTACCTTTTGAACCAAAACCAGATAGACCAGTATACTGTAGAGAATGTTTACCAAAACATCGCTCTAGCGGTGGAAGATTTTAAGCTAAATACGTTTTACAGTCATTTAACTTAATTACCTATTTTTTTATTTTTTCTTTTGATTTATACCCAAAACATATTATCAAAGCTCTTATTTTACGTTCGATTTTTTAATTACACATGGACATTACTGTAAAACAAATGATGCAAATTGAAGAAAACGGGCATCAGATGGGTTTCTTAAGAAAATTTATGATGGAAAATGCTGGCGCATCAGCAGTTAGAAGATTAATTGAAAAAACCGATGATATTTCTTCAAAAAAAGTACTAGTCTTTGCAGGCTTGGGAAATAATGGTGGAGAT
>JAZGIF010000013.1:0-2706 GCA_036481835.1 Nitrosopumilaceae archaeon | reverse complement strand
CTATTAAGAAAACTCTGTTTTATGATTTGTGGAACCTTGTAATTGGCAGTTTCACACAGGGCTAAAGCTTCACTGACTAAATCTTCCTTTTCATAAGTTATCAAAAATGCAGACTTCATTTCTATTAAACTATGAAATCACGCTTTTGACTTTTTAAGAGTTTTTTCCACATTCATATTAAGTACAATTTCGGCAATGTCACTAGCGTATTCAGCAATTCTTTTTAGATTTTCTACCACTCTTCTTATTCGATAGACCTCTTCATCATCCCTTAATGATTTAGTAGCGTTAAGGATCTTTTTTTCAATTTTTGTTATATCAATTGATTTTTTTATGGTTTTTTCAGCCTGGGTATAATCTCCTTTAAAAAGAGCCAAACAAGCATCATCTAGAACACCTACAGCAAAATCATTAATTTCTTGGATCTTTTCTAAAATCTCCTTTCTTATAGGTTTTTTAAATTCAATCAAATCGTTGGCGATAAGTACTGCATGATCACCCGTCCTTTCAATATTTTTTACTACAAGCCGGTAACCCAAACAATCTCTTGAATTAGAAAATCCCATCTCCTTTAACATGTGCTCATTTTGAATTGCAATCTTGAGTTGACGAATAATGTAAAAACCAAATCGGTCCACTTCATCATCAGTTTTTATGACCTCATTTGCCAGTTCAAAGTTTGACTCTTTAACTGCAAGAATTGCGTCACTTAACATTGATTTTGCAAGGTGAATCATTCTTTTGAATGCCCCATCAACTGAGAGTTCTAACAAATTTACTTATACTTGAATTGTAATGCCACTAGTAGAATCAGAAATAATTTCTGTTCCCATTAACATTCGTTTTACAGCATCTTTTATCGCAGTCCTTTGAGCAGGTTTTAATCGGCCAGCTTTTGGTTTAACGTTGATAATCTTAAAACCAAGAAAGTAAAGAGAAATAAGTTTTCTAACAATAGATGTAGTATCTTCTTCAGGTTCAATCTCAAAAGTTGCGTCTTCTACTTGCATAGTTCTTGTTTGATGATTAGGAGGATAGATTTGCAATGCTGATGAGCCCTGCCTTGAAATCTTAACTTGATCTCCTCGTTTTAATCCCATGTCTTGAATCCAATATTTTGGAAGAGAAACAATGTAAGAAGATTTTCCAGTAAACTGTATCTTTCTAGTTTCCTCTCTATTTTCCATAAACTATATGGTTTTTTTCCATCTATATAGATTGTTGTATGAATATATTCAAATTGAAATTAATATTTAGAATTGAATTTGGAATATACTATGGATTCGATTGAGAAAATTTGTCATACAATAGATTCTCTTTTTGGCAATGGAGTTTCAAAATACTTGCCAAAACAAATCCGAGTTACTTATTCTAAGAAAAACGGAAGAATTCGTTCAGTGTATGATGAAAACAAACTCCTCTGTACTTTGAGAATAGATGGTGGTTTAGCATTAACTTCCTATTTTGCTCAAATGTTGTTGAAGAGTAAAAAATTCAAAGAAAACTGTCTGGTAGTGGATAAAGATTCAAAACCTTTCGTCGAAGAAGGGCGTTCAGTTTTTTGTAATCATGTAGTATGGTGTGGAAAAAATATTCTTATTTCATCAGAAGTTCCAGTCTTATTCGATAAAAAGGTCATTGCTGTAGGTAGGGCAGTTTTATCATCTGAGATGATTGAATCACAGAATCGAGGTGTAGCTGTAAAAATTAGAGATAGTTTAAAAAGTCAGAATAAAGGAGATCGGTCATTATGATGCGCGGCGGAAATCGCAATATGCGAAGAATGATGGACAAGATGGGTCTTGATATGAGTGAGCTCCCAAATGTTCAAGAAGTTATTATCAAGACTGACAAAAAAGAGATCATAATTACAAAACCTTCTGTAACTGAGATGAAGGCTAAGGAAAATACAATTTTCCAAGTGGTTGCAGACAGCTATGAGGAAAAAGAACTAGAGACTCCAATATTTAGTGATGAGGACATAGAACTAGTATGTCAACAAGCAAGTGTCTCTAAAGAACAAGCTATAAACGCACTAACTGAGGCCAAAGGCGATCTTGCTAGAGCCATTTTATTGCTTACAACAAATTGAAGGTTTTTGACGTATATTCTGATATTAAATTAGTAGAAAATTTTAGAAAAATGAAGGTTTTAATTATTGAACCGAAGATCTCTGATCTGAATGAAATTCAAGGGTTCCAAAAAAGACGGTTCTAAAGAAAAAGCAATCACCAAAGAAATGCCAGCTACAACTATTGCTCCTGCTAAGGTTGATACTATAATCAAGGCTTTGTCGGGTCTGGAATCTGATATAGATTCCCTAAACGAAAAACTTGGGGATATGAAAAAACAGCTAAATCAAAGGACAGAAAAAGAAATTGACAAATTAAAAGATCAAGTCACACAAATGGCCACAAAAGAAGCTGAGTCAATCATTTCAGAAGTACGCGAGAAAGCCAAATCAGAATCTCAAAGAATAATGACTGCAGGGGATCTTAACCTAAAAGATGTCCAAAATAAGATTGATACCAAATTTAATGAGGCTGTTGATCTCGTCGTGTCAACTGTTCTGAAAGCATAAACCTAAATTTCACTTTGTTGGAGCTTTATTATCGATCCATTAAAGGAATCTCACATTGGAATTGCCACTACTTACGGAAAACCTTACTATAAATTCGTAAAAGCTCTTCGAACTCTCAACTTGAA
>JAZGIF010000012.1:0-10036 GCA_036481835.1 Nitrosopumilaceae archaeon | reverse complement strand
CTAATTTAGGAGAAGCTTTAGATGAATTAGAATCAGATAGAAAGTTTCTTTCTCCCATTTTCCCAAATAATGTGCTTGACAAAGTAATAGAATTAGAAAGAAGAGATCAGCGTGAGATTTCCATAAGACCTCATCCTCACGAATTTTATCTGTACTTTGACGTCTAGGGTTTTTCTATATTCTGCCCGTCATGGATATAATATAGAAAAGCGAGATTGCAATTAATCCAAATCCACCACCCAAAAAAATTCCTCTTCTTTTTTCAGATGAAGCAGCCTTGTAAACAAGAACAGCCCCCGCCAACCCAACAAACAAAACCAATGAACCGATAATAACAGGATTAAAACTTGTTCCAGTAATTAATGGATAAAAAACTCCTGCAAGAAGTGCAAAAAAGAAAATCAAATAGACGTATTTAGCACCAGCAATTACTCTAGTGTTCAACTTACTCATAAAACTCGTAAATCAGGTAATCAAATAAACTTATGAAGAATTGCTAAATGACAAAAAGGTGATTGATGATTACATCATTCCGCCCATGTCAGGCATTCCACCCATACCAGGTGGCATTCCTCCTTCACCACCACCAGGTGGAGCAGCGGCTTTTGACACAGAGATTACATCATCAATTCGCAATATCATGCAGGCAGCTTCTGAAGCAGCTGAAATTACCTGATATTTTACTGCTAGTGGATCAATAATGTCACTTGTTTTCATATTACTTACACGTCCTTTCAAAACATCAATTCCCGTCCATTTCTCCCCCTTGAGTTGTTTTGAACGAAGAGTAGCAAGAGTATCAATTGGATCCATACCAGCATTTTCAGCTAAGGCTAAAGGAATAGATTCCAAAGCTTCAGCAAATTTTTCCGCTGCTAGTTGTTCGCGACCCTCTAGTGATTTTGACCAGCTCCTAAGTTTGGTCGCTACATAAGTTTCTGGTGCACCTCCTCCTGCAACAATTGAGGGAAACTCCATAACGTCTCTAACAACCATAATTGCATCATGAACAGATCTCTCTACTTCATCTACAACTTTTTGAGAACCACCTCTTAGTAATAGAGAAACTGATTTTGGGTGTTTACATCCTTCAACGAAAACCCATCTATCTTCTTCTATTTTTCGTTCTTCTACTAAATCAGCAGTTCCTAAATCTTTTTCATAAAGATCGTCAAGATTTGTTACAATTCTTGCTCCAGTCGCTTTTGCAAGTTTAGTTAAATCACTTTCTTTAATTCTTCTAACAGCCAAGACTCCGGCTTTAGCAAGATAGTGTTGTGACATATCATCAATTCCTTTTTGACAGAAAACAACGGTAGCTCCTGAACCAATAACTTTGTCTACCATATTCTTTAGCATTCGATTTTCCTCATCTAGAAAGGATTTAATTTGTTGTGGATTTGTGATGTTAATTTTAGCATCGGTTTCGGTTTTGCTAATTTCTAGTGCAGTATTTAATAGAGCAATTTTTGCTTCAGCAATTTTTTTTGGCATGCCGCCATGAACCACTTCTTTATCAAGAATTATTCCTTGTATGATAGAGCAGTCTCGCATTGAACCGCCCGCCTTTTTTTCAACCTTAATGTCATCCTCATCTACTTTAAAATCAGCTCCTTCCTTTTCGACAACTGCAGAAACTGATTTTACAACTAAATCAGCAAGAAAACCAGATTCTTTTCTAACAAGTTTTGTCTGCATAGCAGTTTTTGCCACTTTAAGTAACATAGCTCTATCACTGCTAGTTACAGTATCAGCAATTTCTTCTAGGAGTTGTTTAGCTTTTTTTGCTGCTTTTCTGTAACCATCAACAATTATTGTAGGATGAACGTCTTGATTGATTAGAGTTTCGGCATATTCTAGGAGACTTCCTGCCAAAACAACTACAGATGTAGTACCATCTCCTACTTCATTGTCTGTTGTTTTGGATATTTCTACAAGCATCTTTGCTGCTGGATGTTGGACATCAATTTCTTTGAGAATGGTTGCACCATCATTAGTAATTGTAACATCTCCTAATGAATCAACTAGCATCTTGTCCATTCCTCGTGGTCCTAAACTGGTACGAACAATTTCTGCAATTATTTTTGAAGCAGCAATATTGTTTTTTTGTGCCTCACGGCCTTTAGTTTCACTTGAACCTTCTTTTAATATTACAATTGGCATGCTTCCTCTAGGACCTTGAATACTCATGGTTCTAAGGCGTCTGTTTTCCCCTTTTATACGTTATTTAAGTTCGAAAAAATTTTTCGAAAATTTTGTCTGGCTACATACAATCGCTGTTTTTAAATTGGGAAAATTGAATGGCAGGGTCATGGCTGACTCACCAAACAAAAAATCTTACAAAAGAGTTTTTTCTATGCTAAAAGACCACAACCAGTGGTTTGAAAATTCAATTCCTTTAATTGCTAGTGAAAATATTCCAAGTCCTGCCGTAAGAGAAGCGATCATTTCAGATTTTGGAAATCGTTACGCTGAAGGTTGGCCAGGTGAGCGAGTGTATGCAGGTTGTGTGTATATTGATAAAGTAGAGTTCGAATGTATGGCTCTAGCAAAAAAATTATTCAAAGCTGAGTTTGCTGATGTAAGACCTATTTCTGGAGTGATTGCAAATCTTGCAATATATTCTGCATTTTCAAATCCCGGTGAGATAATGCTTGCACCATCAATTCCAGCTGGAGGACATATTTCTCATGGGAAAAAAAAACATTCTGGAACAGCTGGTTTAGTACATGGACTCGAAATAGAGTTCTATCCCTTTGATGCAGAAAATATGACAATAGATGTAGATAAGACTAAGAAAAAAGTTGAAGATCTCAAAAAAGAAGGAAGGTTACCTAAAATCGCAATGTTTGGGGGTTCACTCTTTCTTTTTCCCCATCCCGTTAAGGAATTAGCTGACTTTTTGAAAGGACATGGAATACATGTCAATTATGATGCTGCCCATGTAGCAGGTCTTATTGCAGGAAATCAATTCCAAGATCCATTAAGAGAGGGGGCAGATTCTATGACAATGAGTACACACAAGACTTTGTTTGGTCCTCAAGGTGGGTTGGTTTTAGCTTATGAGAGATTTGGGGATGAAATCAAAAAAGCTGTTTTTCCAGGACTTACAAGCAGTCACCACATTCATCATATGGCTGCAAAAGCCGTTACGTTTGCTGAAGCATTAGAATTTGGAAAAGATTACGCAAAAGATGTTATAAAAAATGCCAAAGTATTAGCCGAAGCTCTAAACGATTGTGGATTTAAGATTCTTGGAGAAAAAAGAGGATTTACAGAATCTCATCAAATAGCAGTAAACGTTCTGGACTATTCTGATGGAGGAAAAGTTGAAGTAGATTTAGAGAAAGCAAACATAATTGTAAATAGACAACTAATTCCTGGTGACATTAAAGCTGGTCGTAATTATTACCATCCAGGTGGAATTAGATTAGGTGTATCAGAAATTACAAGACTTGGAATGAAAAAATCTGAGATGAAAGAAATTGCTTCATTTATCAAAAATGTGATTATTGATAAAAAGGATCCCAAAAAATTGACTTCAAAAGTAAAGTCGTTTAGAAAGAATTTTCAAAAAGTACATTATTGTTTTGATAAAAAACTTGGAGCATATGATTACGTAAAACTTCGCTGAAACCTAACTAGTATAATCTGTTAAAAGTAGCTGATCTCCTTTGCTTTTTCCAAATACTAGATCTATTTCATCAGCTAAATTGTGAATTCTTCCTTTAAGATATGTACCAACTTCGTATTTTTCTACTAAACGTTTTGCGAGTTTAAGATATTTCTCAACAGAGGCTCTAGTAATTGTTTGAATCAGATTATTTCCACAGGTACAGTGTTGTAACAAGGGTAGCCTTCTGTAAGTTCTTCCACACGCAGTACATCGAAAATTTTGTCTCCCATAAGCTCTCAAGTTTCCCATTATATCTGGAACAAGATGAGTTGTTACTACATATGATACGATTTTATTTGTATCAACTGCATTGATGAGTTCAGCATTACGAATTTGTAGATCAAGTTTGTCTAACATTGAACCAAGTGTAGAGTAAGCACTCCTAGATTTTGATGTAGTAAGAGTTGATGTTTGATGTGTATAATAATATCCATAAAATTCTTCCCTAGTTTCAAGTCGAGATTTTATTGTCTGGACCGAAGTTACTTCAGTAGCTTTTTGACTTTGAATGGTTGAATCAAAAAATTCAAGTGGAAAGAATTTTGTTACTTCAAAATTATGGGCTTGAGGTTGTGATTCATGTGGAAGCACATTGGGTTGTATCAAAAGTGGAGCATCCATAAGCCCACCAATTTTGTCAGAAAGAAATTGTCTTGAAAAATTTAACAAACTATCCATTAGTAACATTATTGAATCTGCGTCACCGTCGGCATCTCTTCTTTTTGCAGAATGCCAGATTGGAGTACCAAAACATACGTGTGTTTCTGTAAAACCAATTATTCTTCCAACTATTCCAACCGAAGTATGTGGGGCAAGACCAATAATCAAATGACCAACAAGTTCATCGATGTTTTTTACTTTGTAGAATGGTTTTTTCCCATAAAACTTTCCCAAAAGAATATCTACATACTTGCAAACATCAACAAGATATCTCCCACTTTCATAAGGAATAATGACATCTTGCATTCGAAGTTCAATCATTTGATCCGAGTTGATAAGTGGTTTTCCGTTAAGGTCTTGAGTGTATCCAAGTTCCCTTAGTTTTTCAATTGATGTTCCAATCCATATTGGCTTAAAGTGAGTAAGTGAAGAGTTTGTTGCATCAAACCTTACTGTTCCATCTTTGAAAACCGTTAGGTGTTGACTTTGTCTGATTAATCCTTTTTCAAGTGGTTCGGCAATTCTGTCTTGATTAATGAGTTCTTTAACTCCTTTGAATGGTTCATGAGCACGAATGCCAATTTTTTCTTGTGCGAGAAATAATTTCTCTTTTAATGGAAATGATTGGAAAGAATTAGCGACAGCATCTTTTTTACATTTTTTACAAAATGATGTGTCTAATTTTGCTCTACAAACACGACAGATGTATTCGATTGTTGTTTTATTTCCACAGTTAGAACAGATAATTCCGATAGAAATTTTGTTACATTTCTTACATATTCTGTTGTTAATGTTTGTGTAAAAGTTTTCAGTGTTTGAAGCTTTGAGTAAATCACGGGTTGGACCACCTTTAGTTCCTATTGGAAATAATGTGTGAACAGGAGGTTTCATTAATCTAGGTGCAGCTTTTTCAGGCCGTCCAATTCTTACTCCAACTGAAGTTGAGAATTTGTTTCTAATTTTAATTCCAGAAGTGTTAGAAATTATTTTTGTGACTGAAAGTGATTCATCAATTTTTATTGGTTTTCTAAAAAGTAAGTTAAAGAAAATTTTTGCCTCTTCACCTAGTAAAACTATAGAGTCATTTGAAACTTGGTGTGGTACTCCAATTTTTTCTAAAATTGTTTTTGAGTTTTTTGGAAAAATTATAGAGTCGTCATTAATTGAAAGAGGTTGTAAGATTTCTTTTAATTCAGAAACAGAAATGAGATCCCAATAATAGAGATATTTTGGATGAAGAGGTATTTCAAAGGCAAGAGAAATTTGTAAAGCTTCGTCAAATGAAGGATTGATGTTAAGAAATTTTTCAAATTGGTTTTTTGGATCATGAGGTTCATATTTTGAAAGTTTTTCTCGTAGTTCTTCTTTCCATATTTCTTCTACGTAACCTGTTGGTACAAGTTGAGCATTGTTTTCTACAAAATCACCAAATGAAATTAGAATGTCGCCTAGATGGAGAATTTTTTTAATTTTGTTTTTTAACTCAATTCCATGTTTTGTGTTTTGAATTTTTACTACGTTTCCATTTTCTAATCTAACAATTGGAGTTTCAATAGAGTCAACAAATGAAACCGTGGCACCCTTACCAGGTATGTCAAGTTTAACTTGAGTTCCAACAGTTACTGTATGATCTAAAATTTCTGCAATAGCAGGATGAATGCCGACACATGCAAACCCAGTATTACAAGCCCTTCCGTAACGTAATCTAAAACCTCCAACTTTGTTTGGCATTGATAAAACTGATCTTCCTGTGATGACTTCGGTCATTCTTTGTGTTGCTGCGTCTTCTTTGTTGCCTTTTTGAATTGCTCCTCTAAGATCATCTAACCATTCCCATCCGTCAAGATTGTAAAGCTCAACTCGTTTTTGGAGTTTCTTTGCTCTTCCAATAAGACCATCATTCAAAACTCGTAAAGCCCCACCTCTGACTCTGTCTGTACTAATCCGAGTCATGTTTCTGTGGTTTACGACTTGATAAGGATCAGTATCAACGCCGTTAAGCTCTACTGGCAAATTGGAAATTACCGTAGTTACATCATCATCAAGTACATGAAATTGAAAGCTTCCTTTAGCTTCTCTTTCGTACACTCTAAGCTCTTCGACAAATCTTCCAGTTTCATCATCAAATGAATTTGCTTGATATCGTGAAAGACCTACCGCTTTTCGGACATGATCCGCAATTAAAATTGTTACCGCTGATTCAGTTCCACCAGCTGATCTCATTGGACCAGCGATTGATACAGAAAGATATTCTGTACCATCTTTGTTTTTCTTAATTTTTATTTCACTAATTCCTTGCAAAGGTGCGATAGTTACTCCCTCAGTGACTATTGCTAATCCTACCCGAACAGCTAAATCAAGTCGTTCTTCAAGTGTTGCATTAGAAGGCAAAAATTTTCCTAGGGCAATTTCTTTTGAGAGAATAAGTGCGGATATTTCTTTCCCATTTGTTTTTAATAATTCTCTTAAATTATCTGCAATGTCAATATCATGCATTTTTGCAACACGATCAGCAAGATCAAATGCAATTTTTGGTTCAATGTTTCCAGATGAGTCAACTAGAGTAGATTTTGCCTTTGCTGCAGCTTCAAAAATTTCAAAAACTTTCTTAGAAATTTTGGTGTAATAATCAAAGTAATAATCAGGCATTAAGACGCCTTGAATACGGTTTATAGCGTCGTTTTCTGACATGTTGTTCCTATTTCTTTACGGTTCGTATGGCTTTTGCTATTTCGGTAAGTTTTTTGAGGCTTCCTTTATTTTCTAATAAAGTTCCAATCACTAAAGCATCAGCTCCTGCTTTTACAATGTCTTTAGCAGTTTTGGGTTCCCGAATTCCTCCTCCAACAATTAAGAATCCCTTGAAAACTTTACGAACTGCGCGTACCATTTCAGGTCTAACACTAGAAGATGCACCAGAGCCTGCCTCAAGATAAACAAATCTCATTCCCAAAAACTGAGCCGCCAATGAATATGCTGCTGCAATCTTCGGTTTGTCAAACGGGATTCCTCTTGCTGATCCTACAAACCAAGCTGATGTTCCTTCTCCAATGACCAAGTATGCTGTAGGTAGAGCCTCTAAACCAAATTTGAGAACTGTAGGTGCACCAAGAGCTTGCGCTTGTGAAATAAAGTAAGGGTTTTCTGAATTTAATAGGGAACTAAATAGAATAGCGTCAGCCTGAGGAACTACTCCTGTAATGTTTCCTGGAAAGAGAATTTTTGGAATCTTGACTGCTTTTTTTAACTGCTTAATCATATCTGCCATTTCTATTTGGTCTGTTGCCGAAGAGCCACCTACCAAGATTGCTGATGCGCCAGTCTTCTCTACTTCTTTTGCAAGTTTTACAGAGGAATTCATCTTGGAGATTTCAGAATCAATAAGAACGAAGAGTAATGCGTTCTTCTTTTTCTTCAGCTGGCTTAAGAGATTGGTTTCTACCTTGCCTGCCATATCCACGATTGACAATAATTGACTCTTTAAAGTTTAATTGAGACTTTGGTATACAGATTTGTATAGCTATGGTAGAAGCTAAGGATTATAATTTTAGCAATATTATTAAAGAAATTATAAAAAATTCACTGTTTACTGAGCGACAAATTGAAATTATTTTAAATCGAAAAAATTTGTTAGAGATTGAATTTAATATTTCAAAAGGAGCCTATTTCAGACAAGTTAGTCAATCTAGGAATAAAATTATCGCTTTCTATTATTCCATGGTTCTTCTTCATGGTTTAGGAATACTTTCGCCTGATGATATTGATGTGATGTCTCGTCTTTCAGAACAAGTGTCGGTGATACAGAACAGTGATGTTTTCCCAGAAAGGGAACAGCAAATCATGGATGTGATAAACAAGGCAATTCATCAAACCGCTGGTTTGTGATTTCACTCACGATTTTGAAAAAAATTATGTTTTTGGTGTGATTACAGCATGATGTTTTAGTTAATGTAAAATGTGAAAATATGTTGTTCTATCACGATATATCACATTTTTGAAAGTGATTTGTGATGTTAATTGAAATTCCAGATCCTGAAGTGATATTAGGAATTGTTGTTGCTTTTTTGGGTGGTTTGTTTGCCTTGTATCTTATCTATAAAATCAAACCACTCATAAATCGAAAATCAAGTCCTGAATTTTATGGCTCAGAGAGGCTTGAGTTCTATGAAAAACAGTTAATTGATATGAAAATACGGCTAGATTCTTTAGATATTAGTAAAGAAAGCCCAAAAATGATAGGTTTGCAAGAATACAGACCAGAAGCCCCTACCTCTTCTCACCAGGATGAAATTCCGGTTCAGACACGCAGCAGACCTAGATCTCAGGCTCGTAGAACACCTCAAATCGATTATCACAACACATCTGATTATGTGCTGGGATTAATCACAGAAAGACCAATGACGTCACGTGATATTCAAATCGCGTCACAAAGATCTAGAGAGCATACTGCGAGGTTGATGAATAAATTATACAAAGAAGGTGTTGTGGAAAGAAACACAAAGACCAAACCTTATTCATATTCTATTACCGACAAGGGTCTAGCAAGACTTGGAGCTAAGAAAAACTTACCAGAAGTTACGGCCTAGGCAGTTTTTCATCGTTTTATATTAATTTAATAATCCTCGATATTATGAAAATATATATATCATAATTATATATTAAAATTATGGTCTCAAATGAAGAATTAGTCAAGATTACGTCAGGAGGAACAATCTCCATACCTAAACAGTTTAGAAAATACCTAGAAATGCAGAAGGGGGATTATGTCAAAATGGTCCTGGAAGGAGACCATATTATGGTAAAGAAAATAACAATATCTTAGTGATTGGGCTCTTTTTGAATTAGTTTTATGGTTTGATAGGTCCATTCCCGCCCAGTTCTTGTACGATCAACCCTACCCTTAGATGTAAATCTGGATAGATAGGTAGAGATCACACTTAGTTTAATTGGTTCGTTATACTCATCTTCAAATTTCTCTAATAATGCTGAAGAGGTAAATTTTCCTACTGGGAAGTACCTGTCTATAATATTCCAGATTTTACCCCCCACAGAGTCTAATTGTGCAGCCTTTTGTGGCTCTTCAATATTCATCAAGTCCAATAATTCAAATATTTTGAGGACCTTTTCTCTTGTCACATTACCTTCTAAACTAAAATTAAATTTGGCTCCTTCATTATCCTCCAAATCTATTCGTATCCTCTTTCTAGGCATGAGTGATCCTTGAGGATATTCTATTCACAATTCAACAGATCCTATGAGTTTTGTTAACTAAATGGTATGTTAACATTAACTGCCTATCTCACGCCTAGGCCTATTTTTGATTTTAACAATTAATCAAAATCCCCCCTCATTATCAGGATGGATTCATGCCTGGAGTGGAAATAATGGGGTTAGAATTTTGATATTAACATTGTTAACTGCTTAGTTCACACCTGGATGGGAAATATGGGGGTTAATTCGGTGTTTTTGTTAAAATCCTTAACATAAAATTAACTGGTTGTTAACTTATTGCAAAACCCACACACCTAGATTTCCACTCTTTGTTTTTTTAAAAATTTTTTTAAGAAATAATTATTATTATTATTTTATTTGTTTACTCTTTTTTTATTGAGAAGAAACAACGGTGTGTGGGTAATAAAAAAATTTGATCGGGAAATTAGATGAGTCAATCATGGCAAACTAGGTTGTAAAAAATTATCA
>JAZGIF010000011.1:0-7911 GCA_036481835.1 Nitrosopumilaceae archaeon | reverse complement strand
GGATACATTCATGAAAAAACCCTAACTGTAACTGGTAAAACCATGAAAGAAAATCTTGAATCTATGAGTATTCCAACAGTTAAACAAAAGATAGTAAAATCAGTAGATGCACCACTCCATACAATTGGAACTGCAGAAATTTTGAAGGGAAGTTTAGCCCCAGAGGGAGCAGTTGTTAAAACTGCTGGCATCAATATTTCAAAGTTTACTGGTAAAGCTAAGGTATTCAATAGAGAAGAAGATGCATTTAATGCTGTAGCTAAAAGCGAAATCAAAGAAGGAGACGTGTTAGTTATTCGATATGAAGGACCTAAAGGTGGTCCAGGAATGAGAGAGATGCTAGCTACTACAGCTGCACTTGTAGGTCAAGGTCTAGGAGATAAAGTTGCAATGGTTACTGATGGACGATTCTCTGGAGGCACGCGTGGATTTATGATTGGGCATGTAGCTCCTGAAGCCTTTGTTGGAGGACCAATTGCTCTAGTAAAAGAAGGAGATGAAATATCAATTAACACTGAAAATAATAGTATTGATCTTAATGTGTCTCCTGAGGAGTTGGAAGAAAGAAAAAACAAATGGACTCCTCCTAAACCAAACTATACATCTGGAGCATTAGCAAAATACGCCTCTCTAGTTGGCTCTGCTGCACAAGGCGCCATAACAACACCGCTCTAAAATTGGTTAATTCATCAATAGTGTTTGTCACAAAACAAAAGCGTACTACCAAAAGATTTTTTTGAAGTCAATGAATAACCAGCTTGAATGCCTTTGCCACATACATAGCAAGATGCTTCAATGGCGCTAGTTTTTAGCCTGAGATTGTAACTTGGTGCAATGGTATCTTGAAAAAGAGTTGTTCTTTGTTCTGTCTCTAGTATTTGGCTCATGGCATTACTAAGGCAAGATCGGATATAAAGGTACCGTACTATACCGTAATAAAAGGAGACTGAGGTGCTCCCAAAATGGAGGGGCATAACTGGGCATGGGAAGTCCCTCAGTTCCTAAGATTAGAAGCAGTAAATCTTCACATAAGATGATGTGTGTAGTGCCTGAACAAACAATTACAGTTATGAAAAGTGATAAAAATTTTAAATATAGATGCTAGTTATCATGCCAATCATGGGTGACCATTTTTGGACACAGCATTCCTAAAGTAATACCCCTAGATTTATCTGGAAACCAATTTGAAATTTATAATAAATTTTCAAGAAATTACACTCATACATTTTTGTTTGAATCTCTAACTGGTCCTGAAGAGTTATCTGAAACTTCGATAATGGGGTTTGACCCAAAAATTATAGTAAAAGGATATTCGAATAAAATCACTTTACATTACAAAGACGGAACTCAAAAAATCATCAAAACACACGATCCATTATTAGCGCTAAAAGAAATTATGCAAACAAATTCGGATGTATCGCATAGATATCTAGGAGGAGCTGTCGGTGTTGTTAATTATGATGCCATACGATTATGGGAAAAAGTTCCACAATCTCATGAGATTGAAAATACCCTAATGGAATTTGGAATTTATGAAGACGGTATACTATTTGATAATAAACAGAATAAATCATTCTATTTTTACTATGATAAAAACAGAATAAAAGAAATAAAATTATCAGAAAATGATTTTGGCAAATTTGAAATATCAAATTTTACCCCAAATCTTGACGAGGCTGATTTTGAAAAGATGGTAAATCAAGCAAAAAAATACATTCACGATGGAGATATTTTTCAGGTTGTTCTTTCAAGAAGATTTAGTTTTGACGCTAAAGGAGATTTTTTGAAAGTATACAAAAAATTACGAGGCTTAAATCCGTCTCCATATTTGTATCACATGAAAATGGATAATAAAACAATCATCGGAGCAAGTCCTGAAATGTTAATTAGAGTTACTGGAGATAAAGTTGAAACATTTCCTATCGCAGGAACTAGAAAAATAACTTCTGATGAGAAACAAAATGAAGAACTCAAACAAGAGTTGCTTCATGATGAAAAAGAATTAGCCGAACATACTATGCTTGTAGATTTAGGTAGAAATGACATAGGGAGAGTTTGCAAATACGGGTCTGTTCATGTTAAGGAATTCATGGAAGTAAAAAAATTCAGTCACGTACAGCACATGGTTACACATGTGGTTGGGAAATTAGATAAAAAATATGACATGTTTGATGCCCTAAAAGCAGTATTTCCTGCTGGAACCGTTTCTGGTGCTCCAAAGGTAAGAGCCATGGAAATTATTGATGAACTAGAGCCTCAAGCACGTGGGCCCTATGCTGGTGCGGTTGGATATTTTTCATTTAATGGTTGTTGTGATTTTGCTATCGCAATTCGTAGTATATTCATTGATAATAACAAAGGGTATGTACAAGCAGGAGCTGGAATTGTATCTGATTCTATACCAAAAAACGAGCTAAAGGAAACTGAACACAAGGCAAATGCCATGCTAGTTTCATTAAAGGAGGCAGCAAATTGAAATTTCTAATTCTTGATAATTATGATTCATTTGTTTATAATTTAGCACAAATTTTAGGCGAGCTAGGAGTTGAATCTGATGTAGTACGTAATGATAAAATCAGTATCCAACAAATACAAGACAAAAATTATGATGCAATAATTATTTCGCCAGGACCAGGAACTCCTGAAGATCAAAAATATTTTGGAATATGTAGCGATGTAATTACAAAATTAGGCCCAAAAATACCAATTCTTGGGGTATGTTTAGGCCATCAAGGAATCATACAATGTTTTGGTGGAAAAGTAGTTAATGCAGGAAATGTGAGACATGGTAAAACAAGTCCGATAAAACATTTTGAAGACACTATCTTTAAAGGAATTAAAAGTCCGTTTCGTGCAACAAGATATCATTCACTAGTTGGAGATAAAACAATAATTCCTGATGAACTAAAAATTACTGCCGTATCAGAAGACGATGGAGAGGTCATGGGTGTTAGTCATAAAAAATATCTTATTCAGGGAGTGCAATTTCATCCAGAATCTATTATGACAAAGGATGGAAAAAAAATTCTAGAAAATTTCATTAACATGGTGAAAAAGAAATGATTGAGCAGTATACTTCAAAACTACAAAACAAACAGGATTTGTCTTTTGATGAAATCAGTCAAGCGATGGAAGATATTTTGAAAGGAACGGTTCCTGATGAAAAAACTGCAACATTCTTGAAATGTTTACGAGAAAAAGGAGAATCAGATGAGGAATTGAGGGGCATGCTAGATAAAATGCAATCTCATGCAGTGCATATTTCTCCAAAACATGGCGGTCCTATTATCGACGTTTGTGGAACAGGCGGAGATAAGATGCGCACTTTTAACATTTCAACTGCGGCATCATTTGTTATTGCTGCTGCAGGGGGGATAGTAGCAAAGCATGGAAATCGTTCAGTATCAGGCGTGAGTGGAAGTGCAGATATTTTTGAGTATTTTGGTTATGACCTAAATGCAACTCCAGAACGGGTAACTGAAATTATTGAAAAGTTTGGAATTGGTTTTATGTTTGCTCCAAAATTTCATCCTGCAATGAAAAATGTAGTAAATGCAAGAAAAATGATTGGAGGAAGAACTGCATTTAATCTTCTAGGACCTCTTACAAATCCTGCCCAAGTTAAACATCAAATGATAGGAGTATTTTCAGATGAATTTCTACCCAGAGTGATTTCGTTATTAAAAAATCGAGGAGCTGAAACGATAATGACTGTTAGATCAGCAGATGGTTTAGATGAACTAACAACTACTTCAAAAAATAAAATCTGTCTTTTAAAAAATGGCCAAATTGAGAATATTACCTTTGATCCACAAAATTTAGGATTACATAAAGGAATACTAAATGATATTCAAATATCAACTAAAGAAGAAGCAATAACTTCTTTTGTTTCGGTTCTAAACAATACTGCAAATCAAACAATGATTGAAGTTACTGCTCTTAATGCAGCAGGGGGGTTAATTGTTTCTAACATATCAAACGATTTTAAAGATGCTATTGAAATTGCTTTAGATACTATTAGAAATGGTTCAACTTACAATCTTTTTGAAAAATTTGTAAGATATTGTGGAGATGTCAACAAATTAAACGGAGTTGAAAAATCATAGAAAGTATATTAAAAAAACTTGTTAATAATTCAAGAACCGCAATAAATGAAGGTGTTTATGAAATTGATGAAAATTTATCAAAGTCTGAAATGAACTTAATTGATTTATTTAATTCAAACAAACATGCATCACTAATTACCGAAGTAAAATTTTCATCTCCTACCTTAGGTGGTATTCGAAAAAAAGAAGACCCAGTAAAAATTGCAAAAGACATGTTGGATGGAGGTGCAAAAGCATTATCAGTATTAACACAACCATATCTTTTTGATGGTTCACCAGAAATTTTTATAAAAATTAGAAAAGAAGTCAAAGTTCCACTGTTAATGAAAGATATTATTGTTGATAAAACTCAAATTGATGCAGCAAAAAAAATTGGCGCAGATTATATTTTGTTAATTCAAGGATTGTTTGATATGGGCTTACTTGATGAAATTGATGAATTTATCGATTATGGGCATAAAAATGGCCTTAAAATCTTGCTTGAATCTCATACAAAAAATGAATTCTATAATTCACTTTCAGCTGATGTCGAATTACTTGGAATTAATAATCGAAATTTGGATAACCTAGAATTGGACATCAACACCACTAAGAACATTTTAGAAGATTATGATAAATCAAAACTCGTTATTTCAGAAAGTGGAATAAACTCCCCAGAGGATATTAGATTCCTTCATTCATGTGGTGCTGATGCCTTTCTTGTAGGTTCAAGCATCATGAAAAGTGAAAATATTAAAGAAAATGTCAATCGGTTGGTGAATGCCATATGAAAATTAAATATCCTAAAAATGGGCATTTTGGAGATTTTGGGGGAAGATATATTCCTGAAACTCTTGTTCCAGCAATAAAAGAATTAGAAGAAAATTACCTAAAATTTAAAGACGAGAAAAATTTCAAAAATGAATTAGATCACTATCTCAAAGAATATGCAGGAAGGCCAACTCCACTTTACTTTGCAAAAAATCTGACCAAAAAAATTGGTGGTGCTAAAATCTATCTAAAACGTGAGGATTTGCTTCATGGGGGTGCTCATAAAATTAACAATACCCTCGGTCAGGCTTTACTTGCAAAAAAAATGAAAAAGAAAAGAGTAATTGCAGAAACTGGAGCCGGTCAACATGGCGTAGCAACAGCAATGGCATGTTCATGTCTGGGTATAAAATCTGAAATTTACATGGGTTACAAAGACACTATTAGACAAAAACTCAATGTGTTTAGAATGAATCTTTTGGGTTCACAGGTTTATCCAGTAGAGTCTGGCTCTCAGACATTAAAAGATGCAATAAATGAAGCAATAAGGGATTGGATTACAAATGTTGATACGACATACTATCTATTAGGATCAGCAGTAGGACCACATCCATATCCTGTCATGGTGAGAGATTTTCAATCTGTAATTGGTGAAGAAATTAAACAACAGATGAAAAAAATAAACAAAAAAACTCCAAACACCGTAGTTGCTTGTGTTGGGGGAGGATCAAATGCCATTGGTACATTCTATCCTCTATTGGACTACGATACCGAAATGATTGGAGTAGAAGCAGCTGGTCTAGGATTAAAAACAACAAAACACTCTGCAACTCTTAACGAGGGTAAAAAAGGAATACTACACGGAATGATGACATATCTTCTTCAGGATCAAGAAGGTCAAATTTCAGAAACCCATAGTATTTCAGCAGGCTTAGACTATCCAGGTGTTGGTCCAGAACATGCATATCTTAAAGATTCTAATCGAGTCAAATACAGAAGTGCTACAGATAAAGAAGTTATTGACGCATTTTTATTACTAACTAGAGCTGAAGGAATAATTCCTGCATTAGAATCAGCTCATGCAATTGCTGAAGTAATTAAAATTGCAAAAAGAAAACCAAAATCTGAATCAATTGTAGTAACTCTATCTGGAAGAGGGGACAAAGACGTAGAAATTGTGGAAAAATATTTGAAAAACAATGTCTAAAATTCAAGAAAAGTTTGAAGAACTACGTTCTAAAAATGAAAAAGCGTTAATTGCTTACATTATGGTAGGTTTTCCTAACGAAAAAAATACCCTTACAGCAATTAATGGTCTTGTAAAAGGAGGAGCAGATATCATAGAGTTAGGGTTTCCATTTTCAGATCCAATTGCAGATGGTCCTGTAATTCAGAAGGCTAGTGCTATTTCCTTAAATCAAGGATTAACTATAGAAAAATTTTTTAAATTAATCAGGAAAATCCGAAAAAGAACAAAGATTCCCCTTGTATTGATGACCTATAGTAATATACTCTTTAGTTATGGATATGACAAATTTATGAAAATTGCAAAAAAAAATGGGATTGATGGTTTGATTCTTCCAGACATGTCATTTGAGGAATCTAAAAATTATTTCAATGCAGCACAGAAAAACAAGTTAGATACAATATTTTTAATTTCACCAAATACAAGTGATTCTCGCATTAAAAAAATTCTTAACGTAACTTCTGGATTTTTGTATCTTGTTTCAATTTTTGGGACAACCGGAACTCAGACAAAAATTCAACAATATACCATAAATGCAATAAAAAAAGCAAAAAAAATAGTAAAAAGAAAAGTTCCTATTGGAATTGGTTTTGGAGTCTACACTCCAAAAGATGTTAAAAAATTCTCATCATTAGGAGTAGATGGAGTAATTGTAGGTAGTGCTTTTTTGAGATTAATTGAAAAGACGCCTGCTAATCAAATAGAATCAAAAGTTTCCTCCTTTACAAAAAGCATGAAACGTGCAACAAAAATCAAGTAAAGTGAAAGAAAGAAAAATTCAGCAAGATTTCCATCATTTGATTATTAATAAAAATAGTTTCAATTTCGCTAAATTACTTTAATTAAGCTTTTCCGATCCTAAACATCTTTGTCCCACAGGTAGGACAAATTCCTTTTGTTGCAGGCCTGCCATTTTTTAGGGTGACAGACTGTGGATCCTTCATTTCTCTTTTAGTTCTGCATTTGACACAGTATGCGGTTGTCATCTTATCAATAATTAAAAGAGGTATTATTAGCAAAACACTGTAAAAATTATTTATCCAAATGCGTTGAGATGACTATTGTTTTTTAGGATATTAAATAATCTTTTCAAAAATTACGGGTAAAGTCGCCTTTTACCCTAATTTTCATTGCAGCACGGCAGCCTTCCAAACCTATTTTTAAAATCTTCTAAAAGTTGGTTTTGTCGTTGTTTAGGATTATCTAAAAATTCTCTCTGATACGCAACAGTTTTTTGTTTGCAAAGATCATCTTCAAAATTTGCATCAAGATATTTGACGAACTTTTCTTGAAGATTATCGCTTTGGCCTATGTAAATAACCTCGTTGTTTTTGTCATAAAGAACATACACTCCAGACTTGGCTTTAACAAATCTTGAACTTTCAAGCCACAAATGAAGTTTATCTTCAAGTAAATTCATTCGTGATTTTTTACTATCTTCTCGATATTAATGTAAAGTTAGAAGAATGGAAGTATAAACTATTAAAAAGGGGAGAATCTCATTTTCTTTTGATTACAATTTATGAATTCAAAAAATTTTCCTAAAGAAATTGCGATAAGTGAAAAACATACTTACAATCATTTCTCAAAAATTGCATCAAAGTATAGAAAATTACGCACAACGGACTCTGAACCAATTTTATTTATAAAAAATAGGTTAAACGGAAAATCAAAAATCAATATAGCAGATGTAGGGTGTGGTGATGGAAGATATTCATTAAAGATTCTGCAATGTTTGGATGATGGATGTTTTCTTCATTGCATCGATTCAAATGAGGATATGTTAAAACACTTGGAAAAATATTTTAG
>JAZGIF010000010.1:0-12693 GCA_036481835.1 Nitrosopumilaceae archaeon | reverse complement strand
GTAACAGATGAAGAAATTAAAGATGCAAAAAATAATATTCCAAAATCTTGGGATGAATTAATAAAAGAAATTTTGGATAAATTCGAGCTAAATTTTCAAATGGCAAACCAAATTTATGATTCAAAAGATTATGATTCATTTGTAGAATATTCTACTACAACAGATTGTCCACCAATGGTAATTGCAAATACCTATACCTCAACCATACCAAATTTAGAAAGAAAATTTCCGAAACCTAAATCGTTGAGTCATGAACATTTTAAAAAAATCTTTGAGTTAGTAGGGGAAAAAGTATTAGAAAAGGAGGCAATAGAGATTATCTTTGAATCAATAATGTCAGGTAAAGCTGAATCTATAGAAGAATCAATTCAGAAATCATCTCTCAAAAATATATCAGATGAAGAATTAGAAAAAATTCTTGAAGTAGTAGTTCAGGATAATCTTAGTATTTTACAAAATCAAGGATCTCACGCAATTGGAACCTTGATGGGTATTGCCATGAAGACAGTTCGTGGAAAGGCTTCAGGTGAAAAGGTAAATCAGATATTAAAGAAAAAAATTCAAGATCATTTGAATAAAAAATAGAAAATAAAAATTATTTTAAAAAGGTGTATGAAGTTCTGGATTACTCTACTTTACGTCTACCAGTTCCTCTTCCAGTGGAAACCCATCTTCCTTTTCCTGAAGGTCTTCCTGTGGTTTCGGCAATATCACCAAGTTTGATTTTTTTGGTTCCACGACCCATAGTTACATAGACATCTTTTGCTGCGTCTTTCTTTTTTTTCTGGTATTCTTTGTATTGTTCTCCTGTCCATTTATCTTCGGGTTTTTCAATTACTTTTCGCGAGGTGCCTCTGCCACCTACTCTTACTACTTTGCCCATATAGAATTCTAATATCTTCTCTTTTTTAAAGGTGTTCCTTTAAAACATCATATTTTTTTGAAAATGCGGGAAGTGGGATTTGAACCCACGAACTCCTAGGAGATAAGGACCTGAACCTTACGCCGTTGACCAGGCTGGGCGACCCCCGCAAAGTAGAATTTAGAAATCTAGAATAAGTTTCTTTATTGAACACAAACAAAAATAGAAATATGTTCTAAGATACCTTGATTAGTTGGAATTTAGAGAAATATACTGTAACAATTGTAAAAAGATTCTCGGAAGATATAGTGTAAAATACTATCCAGAAGCAAAAATTGCTGAATTAATTAAAGATAATCATGCAGTTCACCTTCGAAATGGTCATCAAATCGAAATAAGGCATATTGAAAAATGATACATCCTAGAAGGTTGTTTTCATATTGAGAAAATCTAATCGGAATTATTTTCAAATTCTTCTAGAAGCTTTTTTTGTTGTTTGTTAAGTTTTTTGGGAATATTTACGACTAATCTGACATATTGGTCTCCTCGACTTCGTGAATGCTGACGTGGCAAACCTTTACCTTTCAATTTTACTATTGTGTTTGGCTGGCTGCCTGCTTCAATCTTGATTTTCTCTGTTTGCTCCAATGTTGGTACCTCAATAGTCTTTCCAAGTGTTGCTTCTATCATTGATATAGGAGCGTCATAAAAAATGTCTGCACCATCTCTCTTAAATTTTGAATGTGGTAATACCATGATGCGAACAATCAGATCTCCATTTATTCCATCTGGAATTGAATCACCCTCTCCAGTAATGGTGTAATCTCCAGAATCTATTCCTGATGGGATATCAAAAGGCATGTGTCTAATTCCCTTAGTCTTTCCACTTCCTTTACAGTTCTTACATGGTTTTTCAATGATGCTTCCTTTACCGTAACATGAATTACATGGTCCAACTGTTACGAAAGATGCAAATCCCATTTTTCTTGTCTGTCTCACCTGACCTTGTCCATTACATGCTGAACAAGTTGATTTGGATGTACCAGGAGAACATCCTGAACCTTGACAATCTGCACAATCTACGTGTTTATGAATATCAATTTCCATATGTTTTCCATGAAGAACGTCCTCTAGAGTTATCGATGTTTCATATAGCAAATCTGAACCTTGTTGTCTTCTAAAATTACCAAAACCACCTCCCCTGCCTAATAGAGATTCAAAAATGGATGCAAAACCACCTCGTCCACTTCCAAACAGATCACCAAGAATATCATCAAAACTAGTACTAGCTCCTCGGAAAATATCTTCAGTACTATATTTTCCATCTACTCCAGCATGTCCATATTGATCATAGAGCTTTCGTTTTTCTGGATCAGATAAAACTGCATATGCTTCTGAAATTTCTTTAAAATGTTCTGCTGCATCTGAAGTTTTATTTCGATCAGGATGAAATTTTAATGCCAATTTACGATATTGTGATTTTATTTCATTTGGTGAGGCTGTTTTTGAGACTCCTATAACCTCATAATAATCACGTTTTGCACTCATGTATAGCTCTGAATTCTTGAGAAGTATAAATTATCTAATTTGAAGTTCCAGTAGAATTTTTACTAGCATCTTTGTTTGAAGTTGAATCAGAAGTTGTTTCTTGCTTTGCTTCTTGTTGACCACCAGTTTGCTGGTCTGTTCCTGGTGGAGGAGTCACATTTTTGTAGAGTTCAGTTGTTACTTCATTAACTATTGATTTTAACGCTTCAAATTTTTCCTTAATTTGGTTGGCATCTTTATTTAGAACATCTTTTAACTCCTTGACTGCATCAGAAATTTTGATACCTTTTTCTTGAGGAATTTTATCTTTTAGATCTTGACCAATTAATTTTTCTGTGGTGTAGATATAACTTTCTGCCTCGTTTTTAATATCAATTGCTTCCTTTTTCTTCTTGTCTTCTTCAGAATGTTTTTCTGCATCTTCTTTTAATTTTTCAATTTCATCTTTTGATAATTTTGAACCAGCTTCAATAGTAATTTTTGCTTCTTTCTTAGTCCCAAGATCTGTGGCAGTAACATTGAGAATACCATTTGCATCAATGTCAAATTTAACATCTATCTGAGGTATTCCACGTGGTGCAGGTGGTAAATCAGTTAAGTTGAAACTTCCTAGTGAAACATTATCTGCTGCCATTGGTCTCTCCCCCTGAACAACATGAATAGTTACAGCAGTTTGGTTATCTGCAGCTGTGGTGAAAACTTTACTCTTTGAGGTAGGGATTGTAGTGTTTCTTTCAATTAATTGTTCTCGAACGCCTCCAAGAGTTTCTATTCCTAGCGTTAACGGAGTAACATCTAGTAAAACTATATCACTCGTTACATCACCAGCTATAATTCCAGCTTGTATAGCTGCACCCAACGCTACTGCTTCCATTGGATCAACTCCCGATTCGGGTTCTTTTCCAATTAGCGAACCAACAAATTTTCTTACAAGAGGGATTCTAGTTGGACCTCCTATTAGCACAATTTTTGATATATCAGACCCTGAAAGTTTAGCATCTTCCAAAGCCTTGTCGACTGATGGTCGACATCGTTCTACAATTGGATTGATAAATTCTTCAAGTTTTGCTCTGGTTAATTTTATTTCAAGATTTTGGGTACCAGAAGAGGGATCATGGGAAATAAATGGTAAATTGATGTCTGTTTCCATAATTGTGGATAGTTCAATCTTAGCTTTTTCCGCCGCCTCTCTGATTCGTGTTATGGCAGTGCTATCTTTTGTCAAATCGATACCTGTTTTTTTCCTAAAATCTTCTGCTACGAAATCAACGATTACCTTATCCATATCGGTTCCTCCTAATTGGGTATCTCCTGAGGTACTCATTACTTCAAAAACCCCGCCCCCCATTTCCATTATTGTAACATCTAATGTTCCACCACCAAAATCAAAAATTAGAATCTTCATGTCTTCTTGGGATTTATTTATGCCATATGCAAGGGAGGCTGCAGTAGGTTCATTGATAATTCGGACAACCTCCAAACCTGCTATTGTTCCTGCATCTTTTGTTGCTTGCCGTTGATTGTCATCAAAATAAGCAGGAACGGTAATAACAGCTTTTTCGATCTTTTCTCCTAAGAATGCTTCTGAATCTTTTTTTATTTTTTGTAAAATAAATGCAGAAATTTGTTGTGGTTTGTATTCTTTATCCCGAATTTTGTAAACATGGTCTGTTCCCATTTTTCTTTTAGCAGCAACAATCGTGTTATCTGGATTAGTAATGATTTGACGTCGGGCTGGTTCTCCAACAATAAGATCTCCATCTTTGCTAAATGCAACGTAAGAAGGAAATGCTTTACCTCCAATAGTTGTTCCTTCTGCAGCTGAAATAAGGGTCGGTTTTCCTCCCATTACTACCGCAGCAGCTGAATTACTTGTTCCCAAATCAATGCCAATTATTTTTACCATATTAATCACTAGATTTTTCCGAATTTGATTTTTTTGATATTTCTACGACGGTTGGTCTGATTACTCTGTCATGAGAAATATATCCCTTCCTGATTTCTTTAGTAATGGTTCCTTCATCTAAAGTTGAATCTTCAACAACCGAAATTGCTTCATGAAAATTCGGATCAAAAATTTCCCCTAAGGCGTTAATGGGAGTTACGCCATATTCTGATAAAAAGGAATTCATATTTTTTAAAATTGATTCAAATCCTGCAACGTCAACATTTTCATTTGATAATGCTGTTTTTGCACGAACAAAATCATCATACAAAAAAAGAAAATTTTTCATAAAACTATCAATCTTGGCATTTACACCATTTTCTATATCCAAATATGTTTTCTTCTGTAAATTTTGAAAATCAGCAAGAGAACGCTTTAATTTTTCTTTACTTGAAGAATAGTTTTGTTTTTCGTTTGTTAGGAGTTCTTGTAATTCAGAAATTTTGGATTCGTATAATTCTATTTTAGATTCCTCTTCAACAGAAACAGATGTTTTTTCCGATTTTGGTTTTGACTGTTTTTCGTCTCCTTTAATCTCTATATGCATATCATGTTCCTGATCATTTGAATTTACCTCTACTTTTTCCTCTTGATCTTTTTCAGACAAATCGACGATGTTTTCTTCTTAGCTAATTTTATTTTTATTGTATTATTTCACATAATGGATTAGTTTTAATCATAATTAGGTCAGAATCCTTTCGTTTCTTGGTGATATTTTCATAATCTATTTTGGAGCAAACAATTACAACAGTGGTTTTATCACTATGGAATAAGTCAAAATTAGGTCCTTCAAAAGCTTCAACATCTCCAATGTAATCTCTTAATTTGGTAGTTAGGTTTTGTAGCATTTCTATCTTATCACCTCTCATAGCATGTTGGTCCAAAGTCCAAGATATTGCAATTTTTGTCCTACTTGCTTTAAGATCATTTTTTTTGAGAGTAAATCTAATTTCGTCAATTAGTCGTTTAATGTAACCATCAATACCTTTGATACTTCCATTAATTAAGTACATGAGAGTATTTGCTCCTTCAAATGAAGAACCTAAAGAACGTATGTCATAAAGACCATTAATCATATCATCTAGAAAGATATTATTGAATTCATCTGTTGTAAGATCAGACTTGGTGATTTCATCTTGAGCAAATTTACAAACTTCAAGCACACTACACAGTTCAGAAAATCTAGATAGAATGTTTATAGCATGAAAATGTTCTGCAGAAGAAAGGGCTACAAATTTTTTTCCTTTTTTACTTGTTGATAATAATTCTGCTAGTTTAGGATCTTCTTTGCTTGCAAAGGATCCAATTACGTTTGGAATCTGGTTTGGATCTCCTAGAGGATAATAATAATACGAAATAGACTTTCCAACTTGTAATCCAGTGAGGTGTTCAAGTAAGGAAATATTTTCATTATTACCACCAAATCCAGTAGCAAGGTTGTAGATTACAGAACTACCTTTCTTAAGAGAAGCCGTGGCATCTTTGAATTTTGAATGAACTTCCGTTTTTGTATCCTGTCCAGTCTTTCTAATTCTGGGAGTAAAAAATAGATATTTTGCTTGGGAAATTGCCACATCAATTGGTTCCATTGATAATAGTGGTTCATCTTCCTTTAGAGAGGAAACGTTAGGATAGGTTTTTGCTATCTCTGATTTTAGTGATATTGCTGAGGGTGTAGATTCATCGATTATGTAAACATCTGCTCCTTTAATGGCCATTTGGCAGGCAAGAGCATAACCTTCAGTACTCAGCCCAAAAACAACAACTTTAGCCCCTACCATTTCATTTGAGCTAGGCAAACAGACCAAGAAAAACTTATTGAACTTCAAATTCAATCAAAAATACTTGAAAATTTGGTTTGATATCCTTACTCCAAAGCATTTACTGTTTTTTGAGCCTATGATTAGAGAATTGGAAAAAAATCATAGTGTTTTATGCACATCTAGGAATTATCGTGAAGTTGGGCATGTTGCAAAAATAAGAAAATTGAACCTTTTAGTGGTTGGAAGACACGGTGGAGCAAAAAAATTCGATAAATTGGTTTCTAGCGTTAAGAGAACTAACCTATTATCAAAGATAATAAAAAAACATTCGCCAGATATTGCAATAAGTTTTTGTTCTCCTGAAGCATCTAGAGTTGCCTTTGGATTAGGAATAAAACATATAGGATTTTCGGATTCTCCTCATGCAGTTGCAGTAATGCGTTTATCTGTACCACTTGTTCAGAAATTATTTATTCCATGGATTATCCCAAAAAAAGAGTTTACACGATTTGGAATTGAAGAAAAAGATATCATTCAATACAGAGCAATCGATGCTGCAATTACATTAAAAAGAAAAACTTCGCCAAAATTTGAATTCCCATTCAAGGATGATAGAAAAAAAACTATACTAATAAGAGTTGAAGAGGATCAAGCTGCATATTTAACAAAGAATTCACGTAGATCAATTGAAATAATTAAAAAAATAATTAAAGAATTTGGAGACCAAAATGTTATTGTTCATGGAAGATATGCATCACAGGTAAATTTTCTAAAAAAATCCTTTGGTAAGAAAGCCATAATTCTATCAGGAAATATTGATGGAAAGGCTTTTCTTGAAAATACAGACGTATTTGTTGGATCAGGTGGAACCATGACAGCCGAATCGGCATTATTAGGAGTACCAACAATATCGTTTTATGCAGTACCCAATTTCATAGAAAACTATCTAATTAAAAAGAAATTAGTTAAGCGAGAAACAGATCCAAAAAAGATAGTATTAGCAATAAAACGCTCAATGAAAACATCAAAAATAGAAAACAGAAGAAAGGCTAAGAAGATTCTTGCATCCATGGAAGATCCATTTCCCAAACTAGAAAGGACGATTAAATCTTTAATTTAAGCCTAATTCAACTCATGTTTGTAAAATTTTGAAAGTTTTTTCAAATTACAAAAATAGAAAATAACATTAAGGGAGTGAAAACTTGTTTCGTGGTCCGGCAGCCCGGTAGAGGATTTAATCCGCCGATTGTAGAGGTCAAGCATAGGGGCCTTTGAAGCCCTTGACCCCAGTTCGAATCTGGGCCGGGCTATTAAATTTGTATAAAGTTTTAAAATTCTGATTTGCTAAAAATCTAATTTTGTAAGCAATTTTGTAGCAACTGCAAAAAATGTTGACGCTAAAATGATTAAGATCACCATTTCTATTACAACAAAATTTGAAAAAGTTCCAAATATTCCTGCTCGAATAACATCAACCAAATAAGTCAATGGATTAAGGTAAAAAGCAGTAGCAAGTGGTTCTGGTGCTCCAGATGCAGGATAAAATGCACTGCTTACAAATGCAAAAAACAAAAACACAGTATTGATTATGACATTAAATCCTTCACTAGATCTTAGTCTTGTAGAAATTATTGATGCAATAGATCCAAACAAAAGTGAACCAACTATTGAAGCAAAAATGATTATTGGAATTGTTAATACATTAAATTCAGCTGATTCAAAGAAAACAGGTAATGCAACAAAAGCAATAAGAGTAGCACTAACCAAACCTACAATTCCTATTGTACAAACATTGCTTAAGATGTAATTAGTTCTAGTAAACGGACCAGACAAAATTTGTTCAAACATTCCATGTCGTCGATCATTCCAAATAATAATTCCAGAAATTAGAGTACTATTCATAATGTTGAATCCAATCATTCCAGTAGCTAAGAAGGTTGGATAGTTAAGTTCCTTATTTTCAAAAGGTACCACATCAATTAATGATGTATATGCAAATCCAGCAACAAAAATGTAAATTAATGGAAAAATAACCTGCCAAATCAAAAATCCGGGATTAATTGAAATTGTTAGATTCCTGTTTACGAGCCTAATTATTGGGTGCATCAGAATCTTCCACTACTTTAAGAAATATTTCCTCGAGATTGGTTGGCATTGCCGTTAAATCCTCAATAGATATTCCATTTTCATTCAAAATTTGCAAGATTTTCAATAAAACAATCTCAGATTCATCAGAGTGAATAGTGATATTTGTCCCAGTGTTAAAATCAATTTTACAATCTTTTACGTCTTTTAAAAGATTATGAATTTTTTCTTGTACTTGAGAAAGATGAATTTTTATTGTTTTTTCACTACCAAACCTATTTTTTAATTCCTGAGGAGTATCAACAGCAATTATTTTTCCTCTATTCATTATAGCAATCTCATCACAAATGTATTCTGCTTCTGTTAAAATGTGAGTAGTAAAAAATATTGTGAGACCAGTTTTAATTTTATTTTTTAAAAAATCAAGTAATTTTCTTCTTGCTGTAGGATCTAGGCCAACTGTTGGTTCATCTAAAAATAGTAATTCCATATCGTGCATAAATTCACGTGCTACCTGAACTCTCCTCCTTTGGCCTAGAGACAAATCTTCATTTCGTTTTTTTCGAAATTCTTGTAAATCAAAAGCAGTAATTAGCTCTTCAACTCTATCACTTCTTTTTTTATGATTTACGTTCCACATCATTCCATATTTTTCAAGAGATTTTTCTACAGAAAGTGTGGGTTCATAACTAGGTTGTTGTAACACAACTCCAATTTTGTTTCTTATCTCTAATGGATTCTTTATTGCATCTATTCCTAAAATATTTAACTTTCCACTAGAAGGAGGGATAAGTGTTGTTAAGAGTTTAATGGTTGTTGATTTGCCAGCTCCATTTGGACCTAAAAAACCAAAGACTTGACCGGATTTTACAGAGAGATCGATACCATCAACAGCTTTTACAGATCCGTATGTTTTGTGAAGAGATTTTGCCACTATGCAAGACATGATCTCAGCTCCAAATTACCCACTAATTTAGGTAATGAAATTTTTATTAAGACATGTTTGTAACAGAAACTGATTTGTCAGAATTTGAGACATTAATGAATAAACTTCTAGAACAGAAACCAGAACTTTCAAAAACAAATATTGAAGAAAGAATTAAACAAAAAAAAGAAAAAATTGGAGCCGGATATCTTACTGATCAAGGGGCATTATTTCTAATTGCCTCTGATCTAGGAGTATCTCTGACTGAACCCCTCAAAGTAGAAATGGGATTAAAAGACCTCTATGTAGGTGCTAAAGAAATATCCCTTGAATCAAGGGTTTTGAACATATCTCCTGCAAAGCAATATTCACGAAAAGATGGTTCTCCTTTCTTTCTTAGGACTATGACTGTGTATGATCAAGACTCAACTGCTAGTGTAAAACTTTGGGATGATAAGGCAAACCTTCCAGGAATTGAGGACTTGAAACCTGGGGATTTAATCAAAATAATTAAGGCATATGTAAAATCCGACCTCAATGGTGCACCAACCATTAATGTTGGTTCAGGGTCTTCTATTGAAACAACTAATGAAAAAAGCGATATCCCATCAATAGATTCTATCGTAAAAGATGTTAGTTCTGTAAAAGAAAATGAGAATAATTTGGTTATTTCTGGCACATTAGATGGTGTCATAAACACTATGGAATTCACAAACTCGCGTGGCCAACCAGGAAAGGCCCTCAGATTGAGGTTAAAGGGAAATGATGGAAATTCTATTAGAGTTGTTTTATGGGGAAAAGATGATTCTGCTCTTCCAAAAATGGTTTTGTCTGGCGCAAAAACTCTACTTTACGGAGTTAGAACAAAAACTGGTAATCAGGGTAATGAAATTCATGGTAATGATGCTACACTAGTAAAAATTGAGGGTAAAAAAGAAACAGAACCGTTTGTCCTAAGAATAATATCAATATCAAAAGATGAAAGTGGCAAGACAATAGCAATCGGTATTGATTCTAAAAAAAGTATCTTTAATGTCGTAAACAATTTGGATAGTCTTACTTCATTTCAAAATGGAGATGTCATCGAATGTATGCCATCAAAAGCATATGGAAATTCTTTAACAATAGATAAGGATTCGTTTGTAAGAAAAATTGAAGATGATGGAAGTGTTCCGTCAATATCAGATCTACGAACAAAAATATCTGATGTTAAAGTTGGTAATGATTATTGTATTGAAGCAATAATTTTGAAAATACCTGGAAGACGTGAAGTACAAACAAAAACTGGAGAATCAATTTCATTATCTGAAATGTTTGTAGAAGATGATACTGGTCAAATATGGTTAAAAGGTTGGCGAAATCAGGCAAGACTACTAGACAAGTTTTCCATTGGTGAAATTATATCAGTAACTGGTGTTACTGCAAGATCTGGTCTTGAAGATAGAGTTGAATTATTTTTAACTCCATTTTCAACAATAAACAAGAAAAACTAAGAATCCCAAAATCCTCTAGTCATGATATATTGTCTTTCTGCTTCGTAAATTTGTTTATAGAGAGTCTCATCGTCTACCATGTTTCTAAGTACACGTGCTGCAGTATCTGCGCCAATTCCATATCCAGATAAAACAATTAATGCAGTTTTTCCAAAATTTTCCAATAAAGATGATACTTTCCAGGCCCTCTCAAAAAGATGGTTTTCCTCTTTTGAGATTTTTTGTCCTTTATGCTTTTTTTGAATAATTTTTTGTAAATCATAATCTGAATAATAGGTGGAGGTAATTTGTCTACCTTTACAATAAGGACATGTAAGAGATTTTTTTACATCCTTTGTTAGCATTACTCGTTCCCATTTTCCACATCTTACGCATACTAGTCGATGTTTTGTTTTTAATAGTCTTTTTTTAACTAAATCTAATAATCCTTTATCAATATTAGATGGGGATGAATAATATTTTGTAGTGTGATCTAAAATGGGTTCTGCTAGCTTTGAAAAGCTATCAACTTCAAACCATTCTAGTTGAATAATATTTTCTTTAATTTTGGTTAAAATAACTTCAGTGTTTTTTAGATCATATTTGTCATGGAAGAGTTCACGTAAAGCTTCCTTTACAAGTGGAGTTTTAGAATATCTTTCATAAATAAATCGAGCAGATTTTCTTTCATAAATTGCTCCCCTTCCAACAACACCAAATTTTTTTGCTACACACCATGTTTTCCAATTTACATTATGAGTTCCTGTAAGAGATGCGGTTACGATAGTGTGTAGATCATATTGATCTTTTAACACATCAGTTATTTGTTTTTCAGATATTCTTGCCTTTGAAGATAATACCATCCTATAAGCATCAGATCTTGATTCAACCATAAATCCTAATTTTGCAGAAAGCATTGAAGAAAGTAGCATTGATAGTGTTGCATTAATTTTAGTTCCAAAACATGCATGTAAAACAACTATTCCTTGACTTTTCGATGATTCAACTAGAATTATTTTTTCATTAGGAATAGAACTAAGATTTAGTTTTGTAATGACGTTATTCATCATAGATAAAGAACCTTGTTTTACTTTGGTCCTAAACAAACCAACTTTTCGTGCTGTTTTAGAATCTATAGGAATGTTTTCTCCTTCCCAATAAGGTACCGTTTGTCCTCCTGAACGAAAGGGTTCAACATTTACTTTTAATGATTTTTCATCAACATTAATAATTCTCCATTGCATTCCTCGTAAAACGAAAATATTTCCTGCGTCTCCAAAATCTCCTACGAATCTCTGGTCTAGAGTTCCAATTATTTTCTTACCAACAGAATCGAAAACTTTGAATTTTAAAATATCTGGAATAGTAGAGAGATTTTCAAAATAATATTGGTATGTACGGCCTTTCTTCCCAAAATTCATTTTTTCTTTATTAAAATACAAAAGAAAATTAGAATCTAATAATTCCAATACATCACAAAAATCCTCAAAGGTCAAATTTCTAAAGGGATACGCTTTCTTGATAAGTTGAAAAGCATTTTCTACAGGAACTATTCCCAATTGTATTGTCAAACCTACTAAATGATGGGCAAGTACGTCAAGAGAACCATCTTGAATTTTTTGTACTTCAATAGAATCTTCTTTAATTCGTTCAAGTATTGCTTTAGTTTCATATTCATCATCTGCGCTATTGGTTACAATCAATCCTTTGGCAGAAGAACTTCTACTATGTCTGCTTCGTCCAATTCTTTGAATAAGTTTTGTAACTTGTCTTGGAGAACCATAATGAATTACTAATTCCACTGATCCTATATCCAAACCAAGTTCTAAAGAAGAAGTACAGACCACTATTCCTGATTTTCCTTCTCTTAGGGATTGTTCAGTTTCTTCTCTTACCTCTCTTGATAATGAACCATGATGTAATTCGACATTGATTAGAGATTTTTCTTTAAGAATTGAAGCAAGGAATTCAGATTCGCCACGAGTATTTGTAAAGAGCAGTATTGGAGAATTTAGATCTTTTTTAGTTACATATTCAAGTATAAAATCTGCTACATCAGATATTGAACCATCAATGTATTTTACATCAACATC
>JAZGIF010000009.1:0-2299 GCA_036481835.1 Nitrosopumilaceae archaeon | reverse complement strand
GCAAGCTCACTCATAACACATAAGACTTAGAAGGGTAGCGAATTAAAGAACAAGGATTTTGCAAGAAACAGAAGAAATTATCAAAGTAATTGAAACTTTCTTTGAAGCAGGAAAAACAAAAAATTTTGCACCATTACGAGAAATTCAGCTTGATGATCCAAATTTCTCAAGCTTCAGTGATGTGCCGCCATATGACCTTAAAAATTACAGCACAACTATGGCTCTTGAAGAATTAAGATTTGTTAGCATTTCTGATTATGATTATGAAATAAAAAACCCTAAAATCAGTATTTTCGATAACACAGCAGTAGCTGCTTTTGAATTAATGCAAAAAGGAATGCTAGTTGACAACAAAGCATACACAGGAGAATACATTATAATCCAAGGAAGAGCAACTTTTGTTTTAGTGAAAAAACCTACTTGGAAAATTATACATATTCATTTATCTAAAATTAAAGATAAATAATTTCTTAGTGGTTTTTTAATTTATTTTGTACGTTTAACCTTTTTTTTAGGTTTAGAGATAGTAACTTTTTCAGCAACTGTTTTTGGTTTCTTAGGGCCTTCTTTAACAAGTTTTTTGAATAAATCGTAAGCTTGGTTAACATTTGCTTGGCCATGAACTATTGAACGAACTGCCCTAATCATTGGAACAGGATGATCGGATTGCCAAATATTTCGTCCCATATCCACACCTGCTGCACCAAATTTAATTGCATTAAATGCTAATTCCAATGCTTCACGTTCAGCTAATTTGGGTCCACCTGCAATGATCACAGGTACAGGACAACTCTCAACTACTTTCTCAAAGTTTTCACAGTAGTATGTCTTTACTATATGAGCACCAAATTCAGATGCAATCCTACATGCAAGAGATAGATACCTTGCATCTCTTTTTTCAAGATCTTTACCAACTGCAGTTACAGCTAGAACTGGAATACCAAATTCTTGAGCTTCATTAACTAAATTTCCTAAACTAACCAATGAATCATGCTCATGTTTTGCACCAACAAAAATTGACATTGCAAGGGCACTAACATTTAACCTAATAGCATCTTTTACGCTTGTAGTAATTTTTTCATTAGAAAGATCACTGCCAATAATACTTGAACCGCCAGAAACTCTTAGAACAACGGGAATTGGAAATCTTGCATCAACTGATGTTCTTAGAATTCCTCTAGTCAGCATTAGGGAATCACAATATTTCAAAAGGGGTCGGATGGTTTTGGTAGGTGATTCTAATTTCTCAGTTGGACCTAAAAAATATCCATGATCAACTGCCAACATTACAGCTTTTCCATCAGTAGGATTGATTATTCTCGAAATTCTATTTTTTAATCCCCAATCCATTGTTCTTCGTTTTTCAAAAAGTAGTATTGCCTTTCTTAAGCCTTTCTCAATTTGTTATAATGATCTTCATAGAATCAGAACCTTTGTGAGCATGATCAAAGGCTTTTTGTGAATTTTGAAGAGAATATCTATGTGTAATTAGTTCATTGACATTAACTTTTGAAGATTCTATAAGTTTTAGAGCTGAATTTGTTTCAAGGTCTGAAGCAGCATAGCTTGTTATCATGGTTATCTCTTTTGAATATACAATACTCATATCCAAATTTATTTTTGCGCCTTTTGATGGAACCCCAAACATTACAACAGTTCCCCCCTTTCTTGTAAGATCAATGGCATCAGCTAAAGCTTGAAGACTTCCTGTTGCAACAATTGCAACATCAACACCACGACTATCAGTTTCATCTAAAATTATTTGCTTACGTTTTGGGTCAGTAGATTTGAGTGCATTAGTAATTTCAAATTTTTTTGCAAATTCTAATCGAAAATCATTGATATCAAAACAAAAAATTTTGCTAGCTTGTTTTGTAATCGCTAACATAGCATGCATCATGCCAGTGGCTCCAACACCAAAAATTGCAACTGAATCAGTTTTTTTAAAAGAAAATTTTCTCCATGCTCTAATGCAACATGCTAAAGGTTCAATCATAGCAGCTTCCTCAAAACTCATGGAATCAGGTATTTTTATGACTCCGCCATGTTTAACATTCCAATCAGGAACATGAATTTCCTCAGCAAGACCACAAGGTGACAAATTAGTTTCATAGTATTTTTGACACATAGTCTCATTTCCGTGAAGACAAAAATGGCATTCATAACATGGTACATGATGGTGAACAAATACTCGATCCCCTTTTTTGAAATTATGAACTTCTAAACCTACGTCAATTATAATCCCAGACGGTTCATGTCCTAATTTCATAGATGGTTGTCCATATTGACCAAAAACCTT
>JAZGIF010000008.1:0-5813 GCA_036481835.1 Nitrosopumilaceae archaeon | reverse complement strand
CCAATATGAAAAAACAAAAACTTTGATTTTCTTCTTTGTTGCACGTTCAATCATTCTTTTGGTATTCTGCAAAGCCATCTGGTTCCCATGATGACCATTTAGGATGAAAAGAGTGTTAATTTTTAAACTTACAAGTGAAATTGCTATATCAACTAGCAATTTTTGCAAAGTGGAGCTTTTTAAGCTCAAGTTGAATAACGGTGCGTGCTCAAATGATACTCCATAACTTATCGTGGGTAACAACAAAAAATTGCATTTTTGTGACACCTGCTTTGCTATCTCCGATACGATATCTGAATCGGTAGAAACTGGCAGGTGTGGCCCATGTTGTTCAATAGAACCTACTGGAATCATAGCTACCTGTTTTCTTTTTTTTATGATTTTTCGTAGGTCTGGGTCAAGCTGGTCTTTAACTTGCATTACATTCACTTGGATCTGGTGTGAACCTTTCTCCAACGAACCTCAAGCTTATTCTCAAGGTGTAATTTTACAGCCTTGAGTAGAGTTTGGGCTTCTAATCTTTGGCCCTTTGACTTAATTGATTCAAAACTGTCTTCAGGTCTGACAGTAAAAGAATCTTGGAAGATAATTGGTCCTTGGTCTAACTCTTCGGTGACATAGTGTGAAGTAACACCAACAATTTTTGTTCCTCTTTCGTATGCTTGAGCATATGCAAGAGCTCCTGGGAAAGCAGGTAAAAGAGAAGGATGAATATTGATAATTCTATGAGGATATCTCCAAACAAAGTTTGGAGTCAGGATTCTCATATAGCGTGCTAGTACAATTAGATCAACTTCGTACTTTTTACAAATTGAAATAAGCTTTGCTTCAGCTCCTGATTGTTCCTTTTCATTAACCAGAACAAAAGGAATCTTAGCTTTTTTTGCCAATGAAGATAAGGTGTTTTCTGTCGCAACAATCACACAAAGTTTTCCTTTTAGCGAATGCTTTGAATGAGCATCTAAAATTGCTTTAATACAGTGTTGTTCCTTTGAAACAAAAACAGCTATATTTTTTTCCGAATTAATTTCATGATGAGAACTAACTTCCATTTTTTGCTGTTTTGCAAGCTTTTGTAACTCTTTATCGAATTTTTTAATATCTATTTTACTTGTAAAAGAGACTTCGAGGTACATTCCAAATAATCCTTTGATAACATTTTGATTTACTTTTTCGATATTTCCTTTATGTTTAAATGCAAAATTAGTAAATGCCGCAACTATTCCTTCTTTGTCCTTTCCAACAACTGTTATACCAACTATTGTTTTTTTCACGACCGTTGTTGAATTCGCATCCTTATAATTTTTAGAAATAGTGCGGGAGGTGGGATTCGAACCCACGAACTCCTAAAAGACAGGGTCCTAAGCCCTGCGCCTTTGACCAGGCTTGGCAACTCCCGCACATCCACTGCGTTTAAACACAAATTTATCTATTATTGAGAGTTAGTGGTATGGCAAAATTATTTGGAACAAATGGAATTAGGCGAGTTTTTGGAGAAGATTTAACATTAGAGTTTGTACATGACATTACACTTTCCATTGCAACTTATTTCAAAAATGGACCAATACTTGTTGGATATGATGGAAGAGATTCTAGTCCAATCATTGCAAAGATTGTTTGTGCTGCATTAAACTATGCAGGAATTAATTGCAAAAATGCAGGACTTGTTCCCACTCCTGCATTAGAATTTGCAACAAAGAGTCTTGGGTACAATGGAGCAATAATGATTACTGCTTCGCATAATCCGCCAGAATATAATGGTATCAAACCAGCTGCTTCTGATGGCGTAGAAATTTCAAGAGAAGATGAATTAATAATTGAAGATATTTATTTTGAAAAAAAATGGATACAAAATACAGCAGGATGGGGAAAAAGTGAAAATGAGGATTCTGTAATCAGAACATATCTTGATGGAGTAAAATCACAAGTAGATTCTAATAGAATAAAATCAAAGAGATTCAAAGTTGCTCTTGATTTAGGAAATGGCGCTCAAGTGGTAACTGCACCAAAACTTTGTGAAGAATTAGGTTGTGAAGTATTTTTAGTAAATGAAAAAATTGATGGTACTTTTCCAGGTCGAGGTTCAGAACCAACTCCTGAAAATTTGCAGAAACTTTCTGATGTGGTAAAAAAATCAGGGGTTACTTTGGGTGTTGCTTTTGATGGAGATGGTGACAGAAGTATTTTTTGTGATAATAATGGAAAAATTTTGACTGGTGATAAATCAGCACTTTTATTATGTAAATTTATTTTAGAAAAAAATCCTAAATCGAAAATAATTACATGTTTAAACTCTGGTTCAAATATTGAATCCATTGCAAAAGAAAGCGATTCTCAAGTCATAAGAACACGTGTGGGAAGTGTTGAAGTTTCTAGAAAGATGATTCCAATTAATGGGTTAATTGGATTTGAAGAAAACGGCGGTTTCATGTACGGACCACATAATCAGGTAAGAGACGGAGCCATGACTTTGGCGTTGGTACTTGATTTGCTTTCAAAATCGGAAAAAACCTTAAGCGAGCTTGTAAGTGAATTGCCATCTTCCTTTACTACTAAAGACAAAATAAAATGTTCTAAAGATGAAGCACAAAAAATAATTCTAGCTCTAAAAGAAGAGAATCCTGATGCTGATACAACTGATGGCATTAAAATTATCTTTGATACAAAAAATTGGTTAATGGTTAGACCAAGTGGAACAGAACCCATAATTAGAATATATGCAGAAGGAGATTCACAAGAAAAGCTTGACAAGATTATGTCAGAGAATCTACAAAAGATAAAATTAATTCTTGGCTGATAACACTTTTAAAACGAATAAGTTGGAATGTTGAGATGGAAATGATCCCTCAGGGTGATACAATATGGCTAAAGGTTATTACGTAAAATTTGAGGTCCCACAGGAATTAGTGGAACCTATTTTGGAAGCAATTAGAGTAGCAGCACAAAGTGGTAAGGTAAGAAAAGGCACTAACGAAGCTACTAAAGCAATTGAGCGTGGAACTAGTAAATTGGTAGTCATTGCTGAGGATGTTGAACCTCCTGAGGTTGTAGCACATTTACCTATCATTTGCGAAGAACATGGAGCATCTTATGCATATGTTCCTAGCAAACAGGAATTAGGAAAGGCACTTGGTATTGATGTGACCTCTGCAGCTGCTGCAATCTTAGACCCTGGTGATGCTGAACACATCATTAATGAAGTAACTGCAAAAATTTCTAAGATTAAAGGCGGCACGTCTGACAAATGAGTAAAGTACAAAAACAACAAAGTCTAACACCTTCCGAAATTATACAAATTGTTGGCAGAACAGGTATTGCAGGCGAAGTAATTCAAGTACGAGTAAAAATTTTGGAAGGCAAAGACCAAGGTCGTGTTCTAACAAGAAACGTAAAAGGATCCCCTAGAATGGGAGATATATTGATACTGCGAGAAACAGAACGTGAAGCTAAGAAGATACGGTGATTGATACATGAGCCTTTTAATAAAACCATGCAGTTTTTGTGATAGACCTGTAGCAAAGGGATCTGGAACAATGCTTGCTAAAAATGACGGAACTGTTATGTGGTTTTGTTCTTCAAAATGCAGAAAAAATATGCGCGAGTTGAAACGTGATCCAAGAAAACTAAAGTGGACCAACAAATACGTTAAAGGCGGAATCCGAGTCAAGAAGTAAGTTGACAGAACAAACACTCATTGTGCTAAAGCCAGATGCGGTAGAAAGAGATCTAGTTAACAAAATTATCTCTAGGTTTGAAAAACAAGGTTTCAAAGTTGTGAAACAAAAACCGTTCAACTTTACTCAAGAGATGGCTAAAGAATTTTACTCTATTCATAAATCAAAACCATTTTTTGATGAACTAGTTTCTTTCATTACATCAGGAAAAGTTGTTGCAGCAGTCATTGAAGGAGACAACGTAGTTGCAACGACTAGAAAAATTATTGGAAATACAAAACCTTCAGAGGCTGCACCAGGAACAATACGAGGTGACTTTGGAAAAGGAATCACTGACAATACTATTCATGCTTCAGATTCCATGGAAAGCTTTGAAAAGGAAGTGAAGGTAGTATTCGAGTGATTAGGGTTGCGTATAAGACAACCAATTGTGGTCGTTCTAGGTCACGTTGATTCAGGAAAAACATCCATTCTAGATAAGATTCGAGGTACGGGAGTCCAGGAAAGAGAGGCTGGCGGAATAACTCAACATATTGGCGCAAGTTTTCTTCCTACTGATACCATCAAAAAAATGACTGGTCCTCTTTATGAAAAACTGAGTAAGGGAGAACATACCATTCCTGGATTACTTGTAATTGATACACCAGGCCACGAAGTTTTTACTAATTTGAGAGCACGTGGTGGATCTGCTGCAGATATTGCAATTCTGGTTGTAGATGCTAATCGTGGATTTCAACCACAAACAAACGAATCTTTAAAGATTCTTGAGAGCAGAAAAGTTCCCTTTGTTGTAGCATTAAACAAGACCGATATGTTATCAGGGTGGAAAAAAACTGATACTCCTTACATTTCTCAAGCTATAAAACAACAGGACCAGTTTGTTCAAACTACACTGGATGAGCAAATCTACAATGTAGTTACTGCATTGTCAGTTTTAGGATATCATTCTGAGGCATTTTATCGTGTTAAGGACTTTGCAAAGGAGGTATCAATAGTTCCTATAAGTGCAAGAACAGGTGTTGGAATTCCTGAACTTTTGGCAGTATTGGTTGGACTAGCACAACAGTTTCTTCAAAAAAGACTAGAGCAAGAAGAAAAAGCCACCAGAGGAATTATTCTTGAAGTCAATGATGAGGTTGGATTAGGACCTACTGCAAACATGATTCTAATTGACGGTCATTTAAAAAAAGAACATAATGTCATTGTGGCAAAGCGAGATTCTGTTGTGGTAACAAAGCTAAAGGCATTGTTATTGCCAAAACCACTTGATGAAATGCGTGATCCTCGAGACAAGTTCAAACCAATTAACGAAGTAGAAGCAGCTGCTGGAATTAAAATTGCATCACCTGATCTGGAAGGAGTCCTACCAGGAAGTACAGTTTACGCAACAGATGATGATGCAAAAGCAGACGAGCTCAAAAAAACAATAGAATCTGAAATGAAATCAGTCTTTATTAAAACTGAAACAAAAGGTGTTATTCTAAAATGTGACACCATTGGTTCATTGGAGGCCTTGACAGAAATGTTAAGGCGACAGCAAATTCCAATTTCTATGGCAGATATTGGGCCTGTTACCCGTCGTGATATAATGGAAGCAAAGGCTGTAAAAGAAAATGACAGACACCTTGGCGTCATTTTAGCATTTAATGTGAAGATATCTCCTGAAGCTGAAACAGAATCTGAAAACTATCACATAAGGATCTTTAGTGACAAAATAATCTATTCTTTAATTGATAACTATACTCAGTGGGTTGATGAAGACAGCTCTAATACGGAAAACGCAATATTTGCAGAGCTTACACCAATTGCAAAGTTTACATTTCTTAAGGGATACATTTTCAGAAACAGCAATCCAGCAGTATTTGGAATCAGAGTAGATGTGGGAAAGCTTCGACAAAAAATTTCATTTATGAATAAATCAGGAAAGAAAGTAGGTATAATTCACCAACTACAAGACAAAGGAAAAACCCTGGATTCTGTAAACACTGGTCAAGAAGTTGCATGCTCTGTTCAAAACATTACAATTGGAAGACAAGTAAAAGAAGAAGATGTTTTCTATACACTACCACCACCTGATGACGCAAAACAATATCTTAAAAAATTCAAACAAAACCTTAGCTCAGAAGAGCTTCAGGTTTT
>JAZGIF010000007.1:0-2353 GCA_036481835.1 Nitrosopumilaceae archaeon | reverse complement strand
GTGGTCTTTTTCATCAATTTTTGTATTTTCATTAACTTTTCCGGTAAGAATGCCTGATGCATCAGGTACCCGAACTAAAACACCAACATTTTTCTTTTCAGCATTATCCATTAGCTCGTTTCCAGGGGTTTGCTCAAGAATGTTATATACAGTTTGAATTGCAGAAATGTTTTTGCGTTCCATAGCTTCTAGTCCTTCTTGAGTCCAGCCTATTGCAGGCCCCAAAGCCGCTTGGCATGTTTTGATCTTACCTTCTGAGATCTTTTTGTCTAGTATATCAAATATAGAATCATCACGAATGTGTTGTAATTTTGGATTGTGCAAACCATAAACATCGACGTAATCGGTTTGTAATCTCTCTAAACTTTTATTCAAAGCATGATCTGTAAATTCAGGATCAAATTTTTGGGGAAGTTCCTTGTGTCCGATTTGGTCTACATCTTCAAAATCATAACCATATTTTGTTGAGATAACTACTTCGTTTCGCATTCCTTTGAAAACTTCTCCGATTAACCGTTCACTTTTGCCTTTACCGTACATATCTCCAGTCTCAAAGAAATTAATTCCTAGATCATAGGCTTTCTTTAACATTCGTTTTGCTTCATCTTCGTCGATTTCTTTTCCCCACCAATTCAGAGCAATGGTCCAAGCTCCAAATCCAATTTCAGAAACCTTGATTCCGCTTTTTCCTAATGTTTTGTATTTCAATTTACAATCTCCTTGAATTTTTTTAATTTTGAGTTAATCTCCGAATCATTCAAAACTGGTTGTCCAGCTGGAAAGTCTTCATTTATGTCTATCCAAGATTTGCATCCCTGATATTCAGATTTTAAGGGAATTTCTATTTCTGATGTCTTGAAAATTTTTAGAAAAACAACCTTCATTGGTTTTTCTGGCATCCAATTCATTCTTTCTTTGATGTACTCATCACTCCAAATGTGAAATGGAGACAAAGACTTGATTTTTTCTTCCGAAGAAACATCAGCTTCGGCTAAAACTTCAGCATACGAAGAAATTTTGTTATGACCATTTTTTGGATTATTTTTTTTTACGTCATCAAAATAACCTTGAAAGTTTGGTTTGAGATGTTTGAATTCCTGATGCTCATATGTAGGAAATAACAAAAATTTTTTTGATTCCACATTAAATCCAGAGGCAGTTTCAAGAATACCTCCTTTTCGTAAAATTATGTTTTGGTCACCGTTTTCTAAAGCTTTGACGACAGTTGCCCACTCTTTTAGTGCATCCATTATCCAAGACTGGAAATTAGAGGAATAATATCCTTTTTCACGCAAACAATCATGGGTGTATCTACTTTGACAAAAGTTGAAACCTTCGTTCCTCTCAAATCCATAATTAGATTTTGAAATGCAGGTAGGTCATCTGTTTCAAACGCCAACATAAAGTCTGCATCATCAATACCAAAAGAGTATGTAGTGTTAAGAACTACTTGAGGATATTTCTTTCCAATCTCAATGTGTTCTTCCATCAATTTCTGTCTTTGTTCAACTGGAAGAAGGTACCATTCTCTTGTTTTAGTAAAAGGATAAACTATAACGTATCTTTTTGGTTCCTCACCTGCAATAAAAGATGGAACAAGTCCTGTTTTTGCATAGATAGACGGTCTTGTACAAGACAAGTATACTTGAGAAGGTGTGATATACTTTCCAAAAACTGTAAGGTAAAGTTTTGAAATAGCACTTTGAATTTCTTCAACTGATTCTGATGCAAACCAAAACAAAAAATCAGCGTCATCTCTGAGTCCCAAGGTAGAATAGGATCTAAATTTGATACCAGTATTTGTAATAACATTTTCTACCTCTTTTGCAGATTCTTCTTTTGCTAAGTCTGCCATCCACCTCCATTTAGGATCTAATTTAAAGAATGAGAAATTGAAAAAATATCTTCTTTCTGCATCTGAGCTAGATTCCATGCCATCTTCTCTTGTACTATATGAATAAAAAAGTACTCCTCATTTTCAGCTCAAAATTTTAAGATATTAATTTTTGATTTAGGAAGAAGTTTGGTTTTTGGTTATCCACTCGTATCCTCTTTCCTCTAATTCAGTGGCCAAGGACGCATCACCACTTTTTACAATTTTGCCATCAGCAAAGACATGAACATAATCTAGCTTGTCAAGAAAATTCAAAATCCTTGCATAGTGTGTAATTAAAATTGTAGTAGAGTCTTTTCCTGAAACATTACTAATTGCTTTTGCAACAGCTTGCACTGAATCAATGTCTAGGCCAGAGTCTGGTTCATCCAAAATTGAAATATTTGGTTTTAGGACAGCCATTTGTAAAACTTCAGACCTTTTCTTTTCACCACCAGAAAATCCCTCATTAAGATATCT
>JAZGIF010000006.1:0-4834 GCA_036481835.1 Nitrosopumilaceae archaeon | reverse complement strand
GTTTTGATAGGAATACCATAGTATCTTCTTTTACAGGCGTTTACAAAAAGACCATGCAGAACTTGCAAATCAGTAGCTGTAGTAGAAAATAATCCTCCATGCATTGTGGCCCTTATACCACAATCGATATATTTTGAAGGAGAACCAAATGGATCAATATCTACAATTGAAGCTCTAAGATTTTTTTTTGAATGTAAACTAAAAAATCTACACACTTCATTTTCAGAAATTTCAATATTTGTTATATTATTTAGGAGAGCAGATTTAGAAGCTAATTCTAAAGCTTTGGAATTTGCATCATTAGCTATTACTTTTTTTTCATATGGTATTTCTTTTGCAACTCGTAAGGATCTTGCACCTAATCCTGACAAACCATCAAGAAAAATTTTAGGTCCATCAAAATTTTTCCAAAAAGTTGAATAAACAATGATAGAAAAATCCCTATTTAGTTTAGCTCTAGGATTAAAAAATGCAGGCACTCGTGGTGGTATTTTTTCTGTAATTGCATCATTAGGAACTAAAATTTTCGTATTTCCTTCAATTATCTCAGTAATGGCTTTCGCTGAAGTTTGCAATACTGCTTCTTTTTCGAAACCAGGTATAACGGTATTTGCCTATTTTTAACTAATTTTATCAAAATTTCAGCATTTTCTGTACTGCAGAGGATTTTCTAAGTATCCTAACTCCAGAGTTTTTCTTTGAATGTAAATTTTTTGTTGAGTAAATAATTTGCAGATGCAGCGATTAGTATAGCAACAATCAATGCTACAGGATACATCACCGAGTATTCATCTACTAAGAAATATACCAATCCTAACTGAACTAATGCTCCAAAAGAGCTGAATACTACAAACTTGCCGTATTGAAATAGAAATGTCTTTAATCTATAGTCTTTATCTTCGAAAGTCCAAATTTTGTTTAGAACAAAATTCGAAGTCATAGAAAATATAATTCCAATGACATTGGCATGTAAATACCAAATTTCTGGAATCCAACTTCCAAAATACAGAGATGCAAAATAATTGACTACAACTCCTGAAGCTCCAACTGTGTAAAACCTAGCTGCTTTTGATAGAAAACGAACCGAGGTACGTCTTTCTTGTTCTCCTGCTGCTTTACCGTATCTGTATAATTTCCATACAGATTTGATATAGTCAATTATAATAGAAGAAGATAACTTGCTTGACCCAACTTGTCTATTTGAAAATGTATAAGGAATTTCTTTTACAGTAACACCTTTTGCTTTTACCAAAATTTCTAATAGCATTTTATATCCAATTGCATCAAATTTTATTCCATTAATTATTGTTCTTTTAAATGCAAAGAAACCTGACATTGGATCAGAATTTTTAATTCCTAAACCTTTCTTTGCAATCTTTGTTGCAACTTTGCTCATTAATTTTCGTTTAAATGGCCATCCAGTCACCCCTCCCCCTTTAATGTATCGTGAAGCAATAACAATATCACATTGAGAATTTTTCAAAGTCTGAATCATTTTTGGAATTATTTTTGGTGGGTGTGAAAAATCACTATCCATTACCAAAATATTATTTCCTTTTGATTGATGAATTCCATCAAGAATCGCTGAGCTAAGACCTTTTTTTCCCTTCCTGTTAATGACAAAAATTTTATTCTCAGAAATTTTTCCATTATTTCTTATATACTCTTCAACAATTTTTCCAGTACCATCAGGAGAATTATCATCTATGACAATTATTTCTGAAAAAATTTCTTCGGGCAGATTTTTTTGTACAGATTTTAAAAATTCTATTATATTCTCAGATTCATTATAAGTTGGAATTAGTATGGAAACTTGTGGTATATTGCCAGAAATAATTTCCTCTCCCTTAATCTGCATTCTTTAAACAAATGATGAGAAATGTATTAATTTTTCCAGTATTCTTATTCATCAGATCATAAGTTATTTTTAGTTAGATGAATTTTGATTACAAACAAGGGAAATTCAACTATTTTAATGGTTTAATTATTTCACATATTCAGCATTATTGTGCTTGTTTGTGGAGTTGATGAAGCAGGGAGGGGTTCTTTACTAGGGCCATTAGTTATTGCCGGAGTTTCAATTCAACATTCCAAGCTAAAACTTTTGTCATCAATGGGAATACGTGATTCAAAAAAATTATCTCCATCTGCAAGAGAGATTCTTTACAAAAAAATCATAGAATTTGCTGACAATTACACTGTTGCTAGAATCTATCCTAAAGTAATTGATAGTAGTGTACGCAAGCATAAGCTTAATTTTTTAGAAGCAAAGTATATGGCCAAAGTAATTAGGGAACTAAAACCATCTATCACATACGTAGATTCTTGTGATGTTAATCCAAAAAGATTTGGAAAGCAGATTTCTAAACTTTCAAACAACAGCAAAATTCATTCTCACCATAAAGCAGATGATAAATTTGTCATAGTTTCTGCAGCATCTATTATTGCAAAAGTTACTCGCGATAAATCAATAGCACGATTACAAAAAGAACATGATCTTGGCAGTGGTTATCCTTCAGATTCAAAAACAATCAATTTTGTATCTGATTGTGTATCTAATGGTAAAGATGTCCCTTCATTTGTGCGGAAAAGCTGGAAGACATTCAAAAAACTAATTAATTGAATTTAGTTTTTTTCTATATACTTTGCAATAACTATTGCATGATCTTTATCGTATGGCATTAGATCAATTACTTGTTCTAGTTCGAAATTTGTTTGAAGTTTCTTTTTCTCATTTTCTATAATTTTTCTTGGTGCTTTTGTTACATCAATACTTCTAGTTTTAATTACTAAAAATAAATATCCTTGATTTTTTAGATACATTTTGCAATTTGCAATTGCTATATCTGTTTGATCAGGTTGTGCAATGTCTACATATACAATATCAACTTTTCCAAATACAGAAAAATATTGTTGTGGTTGTCTTGCATCCTGCATAATAGGAATAATGTTTTTTCGATAACTTGCTACTCTGTCAAGAAAATCTCTTGCTACTCTGCTAGAGTGTTCTACTCCAAAAATTATTCCACCAGGACCAACAATATCAGAAATATGACTAATTGTAGTTCCAGTAGATACGCCAAGATAAAGAACTTTGGATTTTTCTTTAAATGGAAAAATTTCTAATCCATTCATAATTACTGCTGCAAGTTTACTTCTAAAAGGATCCCAGACTCTATATTCAATTCCCTTTTTGTTGACTAATTTTTCTTTGTATACTTGATTTCCAGCTACTAGATTTTCTGTCGCTAATTTTTCTTGCCCATCTACTTTAACCCAAAAGAAATTATTTTTAACGTCTTCCAAACTTTTTTCTCTTATTACTCCTTGATTTTTTAAATCTAGATCTTACTTTTTCTTTAAACTGTTGTGGTTCAGGAGCCTTTTGAATTGGAGGTTCTTTGTACTTTTTACTAATTTCATCTACTCTAACATTGAGCTTTTCTAACAAAACTTGATTTAATCCTTCACCGTATACATCTACTCGTGATGCAATTGCAGCTTTCCCAGCAATTGCTCTTGCAATTTTTCCACGTTGCCATCTAGGTGCAGCATGTACAAGCGCATGTTGAAATAACAATCCATGTTTTGGAGGTTGAGAACCTGTTTTCAATGATCTAAAAAGAGCTTTTTCTGCTCCTAAAACTTGGATTGTACTTGCTGGCATTGATGAAAGATTTTTGATGCTTCCCGCACGGGCTAGAATTCTTGCACCAACTGTTGGACCAAGGATTACAGTAAGATTTGGAACAACTTTGTTCATTTCTTTTTCAACATGTTCTTCCAAATTCTTTCGTAATTCATGAAGTTCAAGAATTTGTTTTGCCAATGTTTGCACAATTGCAAGATTTTCATCAGAAATCTTTCCACCACGACTCTTCTCTTGCACAAGTGAAAGCATCTCCACTTTTGAATCAGGAAATCCCGCATTCACATAAACATTTTTTGATAAATCCTCACGTTTTCCTTCCAATACTATTTGTGAGTAACCATGTATACTATCTACAATGTTGTCAAGTTCGGGAAAATGTAATCCATACCATTCACGAAGGCGAGAACTAATTCCGTTAATTATCTTATCAGTTTCATCAAGAGTATTGATTGCTTGAATAATGTGCAGATCTGGACTCTCTGAAACCTCTGAAACTTTGGATGATGAGAGCTGAATTGCAAAATCACGTAATTTTTCCATTGCATCTTTTTCATCCTTAGCAAAACCTGCTATAGTCAAAATTTTTGGTTTTGTAGATTGTATGTTAGTCATATGTTCCTCATTCATCAAGTGAGCATCAATTGATTTCTTTTTCAGTATAGTTAGTAGTGAATGATCATTTACCTCGATTACATTTTCAACCTTTGATAGAAATTTTGATAAATCACTGAGCCTTGATTCTCCTTTTTTTACAAATACGTAATCCTCAGAAGGATTTGAAAAAGGAAATACCTCCAAACACTTTTCTTCTTCCATAACGGCAATTCCTAATTCCGTTAGAATAACAGAATACATGATTAGTTGATTTTCTTTGAGCCATTAAAAAACGTACCAAACAGTTCTAACAGCAAATTAACTGTTATATGAGAACGTTTTGCTAGAAATCAAAGTGAATCCCAGCCTTTCTACTTCTATCGGTCAAATAAAGTTAGAGCGACCAACAATTCTTGCGTCAGGAATTTTAGGTATTTCACTTGATGTTTTCAATAGGATATACAGAGCAGGAGCTGGTGCTGTAGTTACAAAATCCTTAAGCAAGGAACCTTGGGAAGGATATTCTAATCCAACTATATTTAGTGTAAATGGTAATGGATGGCTTAATGCTGTAGGACTTTCAAATCC
>JAZGIF010000005.1:0-11384 GCA_036481835.1 Nitrosopumilaceae archaeon | reverse complement strand
GATGCTTTAGCTGATATTGGTATTGAGACATTTTCTGCCTTTGATATAAAACTCGCAGGTCTTCACAAGGGACATTCCAATAGAGGTGGAAGGCCAGGTTCTTTCAAAGCAAGTGATCTAATTGCTAAAACAAACATTGTAGTTCTTTGTCATGAAAGAGAAAAAGAAGGAATTATCAAAGCAATTGTTGACGCTGCAAAAACTGGTCAAAGAGGAGACGGCTTGATTTCAGTTTATCCAATTGGTAGTCTGACTAAAATCCGAAACGGGGCAACTGACGAACAAGCGTTAAGATAACTTTCAGTGTGATCACAATGATCACACACAATCTTTTAGTTTATTTTTACATATTCAATGTGGGAACTAATCCACACATTTCAGATCAGACATCCGATGTTCTTTGCGGATAAGTCAAAGGAATAGGGTCTTTTTTCAGCCCTATTCCAACAACAATTTAGAACCAGAAAAAGTAATTGTTACCAAGTGAACCTTTGATGTATCATAGTTGCGTGCCTTTTGCACACACAATACGCTATTAATTAATTTCAAGGGTTCTAGTCAGAATTCATTCTTCCAAAGAACACGGACAGACGCTTTGTCTGCCGTTTCTTGGTTGAAAATCTTTGGGTAAGTGGTTTTTGTTATATTTCATTACGATTTGTGTTTTCTAGCAATCCAATTCATAAAACTTAGAATCTTTTTTGCTTCTTCAAGATTAACTCCAAATGAATACCTTATCCATCTGACTTGTGCATCATTATCATCTGGATACCATTTTTTAATATCATCTAAGAATTTTTTTTCATCTCGACTTTTTATTGCTTCATATTGATTGGGTATTTGTGCTGTCATTTGTTTTCGTTTAACAGAATAAAATCTTGTATTTAGAATGGTGCTACCTTTTAGATGGAGTTTAGTTCAAAATCTGAACTTTTTCATAATATTTGTTCAGATTTTTCCTAAAAACAATTAGATGCCATGTGTCCATCTATGAGAAAACAATTGCTCTTCAAAATCTACCAAACCACAAATTTCACATGTTCCCATCCCAAGGTCTTCTACGCCTACACTTATTGAAATCAGAAATAATTTAGGATTGATTTTTTTTACGCTGTGTTTTGTTCTCTTGGTATACTTTAGAAAACTCTTAAAAATTTTGAGATCAAAAGCAGTTTTGTCTATTTTTATCTCAGCTGCTTCTAGATGAGAATCAATTCCTTTGCTCTTCAAATAATCTTGCAATTCCTTTGCAATTTCTACATCATTGGCCAAGTCAATTGATATCATAATTGACTCATCCATAAATCGTATAATAATACTAGGGATTTTTTTAATCTGTGGGCAATATTTTGAGTCTTTTAGAATTTTTCCACAACAAAGTACATAGTATGAAAATATTGTTTACCATTTCATAAGAATTGGTAGAAAAAGCAAAGTCAGACATCACACTATTGTTTTCATCCTCTTTTAATGTGGCATCTGACATTATCATCTGCTTATCTTTTTCAACAATAATCCTTCCTTTTGAAGCAAGTTTTGCTAACTTTGTCTCAGTTGCTCCAATTCTATCAATATACGATCTTAATCCATAATCGCTCATTTCAGTAAGTAATCTAACTTCACCACCATTTTTTTCACAAATTTTGATTTTTTCTGGTATACTAGTATGATACATTTTTGAGATGTCTTTAAGAGTAGTTACAATATAGACAGTATTTTTAGAGTTTTCAATTAGTTTGCCAATATCAGAGTAAATGTTTGTACTTCCCTGAATGATATGAAATGTAGGAACATTTTTAGAATTTTTTATAGGGATAATTTCTTTGATTTTTTTGATAACTTGGACCTTGGTCATTTTTAATTTTTTCAAGTCATCTTCTTTTCTTTGCATAATCATTTTGAGAACTTCTTCTGGTTCAGCAGCAATGCATAATTTTGGTTTTGAAAATGTTGAAGACACTATGTTTTGATTGATTAATTTTTCAATTGTTCTGTACATTTTTGTTCTTTCAATATCGATATCTTTAGCTAATGCACTTGCTGAAATTGGTCCAACTCTGAGCAAATTTAGATAAATTTTTGCCTCCAAGTCATCTAGTCCCAAAATCGAAGATAGTTGGGTTCCAAGTGAATCAATATTTTGTAAGGACGATAGTTCTTTTGATAACTCTTTTTCATCATAAAGATAGGTTGAATTAATTTTTTGTTCCAAACTTGCTGTGTCGTTTGGATTGCAGCTATATGCTGCTACCTGGGGATTGGCTTCAGTTGTTGCTTGCGTACCTGAAATTGCTCATAAAGTATTAAAACACTTACGTAGAAATTCTCAGTGCGATCAAAAAATCCATTAAATGATTCAACATTAACTAGATTGTCAAATTAAATCAAATTCTAAACGAGCTTAAATAAAAAAGAAGAAAATTTTGTTTAGTATTGGGTATAGTCACCATATATCTGATTCATTATTTTACCCATGATTTCTGATTGACCGCCTTGGTTATCAATTGTTACTAAAAGCAAGTGATCATTGTCCAAGGGCACAGTTACTCGTCTTAGTTTTTCATATACTGCAAGTACGTATTTTCCTTTGCCAATTTTATTGGATATTTTTGTTCTTGATTTCCATGAGCTAACTGCATGATCTAGGGATTCTTTTGTCTCATCGTCAGAAAGATAATTTGTTACTCCTTCCCTATGGCGAGTTTCAACCTGATTTGAATCCATATCGCAAATGGTTGCATATCGAATGTTTTCATCAAGGCCCATAATCGTATCTATGAGGTTCTTATAGTCCATATTTGGTAATGGGGGTACTTTAAGAAAAGTCTTAATCAAAATCTATGTCTTGTAGATACGAATTTGGTAAATTTTCATTAAGAAAGCAAGATTTTGTGACTCTCATCATATTTGGCTAATGATTTTGAATTTTAAATCATGCGTATTTCACTAGCAAAACGTAGAGCAGCAGCAAGAAAAGCCGCACGTACCAGAGCAAGAAATAAAGTAAAACGAAAAGCTGCAGCAAGAAAAGCCTCTAGAAAAAGGGCAAGAAAGAAAACTACTGCCAAAAGAGCTATTATAAAGAAAAGTCCCCTCTAGTACTTTGAAAATGGAATCTGGAGGATTCTTTTTTTATTACAGTTAATGTATTTTGTAACGGATCTAGGAAACTTCTTCAGCACACTTGTAAGAACAAAAATCACTTTTCATACTTTCAAATTCTCTTCCACAATGCTTACATTCTCTTACTAACCGCATACCATATTGTTACGTGCCTAAACGATATAATCTAGATCCATAAAAGAAATATAGTGGCATTTTTTGAATGCCAATATAACAAAAAATAATGTTGTTAAGAGACTACAACTAATAGAAAATAATTAATTTGATGCCAAATGGAAAAATCTGAAATTACAAAAACAATTGTAGCTAATTCTAGTCCAGCAAACGTTTTCAAAACAATTAGTGATGAAAAAGAATTACCAAAATGGTGGGTTGATGTTCCCGTTTTGGAATTACATGAAGGTGGGAATATGATGTTTCGTTTCTTAAAAGAAAAAAGTGAAATGCTTGATCAAGATTATGTAGTTAAAGGTAAAGTAATTGAAGTTATTCCTGACAAAAAACTGGTTTATTCTTGGAAACCTATTGATGATCCAAAGTTTCCAGATTCAATTGTTACCTGGACACTTGAATCAATTGATTCTGACAAAACAAAAGTTACATTAACTCATTCAAGACTGGAAGGATGTGAGATATTTGCCCTTCTTGATACAGGATGGGAATATTTCCTAAAAAAACTTGCAAAAATGTTCTAAAAATATTCTCATAAATTATTTCATTTAACTGATTTTGAATTCAAATCTGCTAGTCTGAGTGGTTCTGGGTACCAGTTTTGCTCTAAGGTTAAGTGTTTAACGATTTTTACTGCAGTTTTCAGACTAATTTTGTTACCAATACTAACGAAAATTTTCTTTTTTCCTTGATTTAGTTGGAAACCTACTACTTTGCCATCATATTTTACCTTTGAATCAGATTGCACAGTTCCACATAACAATTTTTTTGCTACACCAATAACTGGTTTATCAAGCATTAATCCAACATAACAGGCCAATCCACATTGCCTGGGATGTAACTGTCCGTTGCCATCAACTAATAAAATGTCAAATTTTTTTTCCAGTTTTTTTAAGGTATGAAAAATAGGTCTTGACTCTTTTAACATAAAAAAACCTGGGATGTATGGTACAGCATCAATCAAAGAAGAAGTAACGGATTCTACAACCTTTTTTTGATTATAATCAAAAATCACTGCAGCGCAACGCACTATTCCACCTTTGTACGATGCGTCTACACCACAAATTGATTTGAGTTTTTTTGGTAGAACATCTTTTGTTTGTACTTTATCAGCTAATTTTTGTTGTAGGAGGCGTGCTTCGGCAGTAGACATTTGTAACTTTAGAGACATTTTTTTAATTTGGTATCTTACGTAGCAATCTATTGTATGCAACACCGAATCTATGTGCTTCATCTCTAGCATATTGAAGAATTTTTAGTGCTTGACTTTTTCTTGGAATAATTATAGGTTCATTTCTTTTTGGAACAAAAATTTCTTCTTGTTTTTTTGCTAATGATGCACAAGGAACATTTACTCTAACGCTTTGAAGTGACTTTAGTGCAGCTTTGAGCTGTCCCTTTCCACCATCAATTAAAATCAAGTCTGGCATTTCAGAATGCTCTTCGGCTAACCTGTAGTAACGACGCTTTACAATTTCTGAAATCATTGAATAATCATCACGACCAGAAACTGTTTTGATTTTGAATTTTCTGTAACCCGATTTGTTAGGTTTACCATCAACAAAGCGTGACATAGAGCCCACAGCATATTGGGCTCCATGATTTGAGATATCAAAACATTCAAGAATTTTAGGAATTTCAGGTAACTCTAGTCTTTCTTGGAGTTCAACTAGGCCTGTCTCTGCACCCTGTGCTTGAATCAGATTGATGTTTTTCATAATTAGATTGATCATTTCTTTTCGTTTACCTTTCTTTGTCTCAATTATTATCACATCAAAACATGCTTTTTCAGAAAGGAGTGATTCGAGAAGTTTTTTGTTTTCTGGTTCTTTATTTACTACAATATATTTTGGAATTGGGTTTGTTGTGTAATACTGATAAAGAAAGTTTGAGAAAGTATTATCGCCAATAAGATCAAATGAGAATCGATTTGAATCTTTGATAACTCCATGTGTTTGACGTAAAGTCATAATGTACGCAGTTTGTTCGTCAATTTTTATTCCAAAATAGTCTTCAGCTGGTGCACTTTCAACATATTCCATTTTTTGTTTTGTTTGTAAACTACCTAGTCTGTGCAGCGTGTCTCTAATTTCTTTTGCACGTTCATATTGTTGTGATTCAGATGCTTGCATCATTTCACCTTGAAGTTTTTTTGCAAAATCTTTCATTTTCTGTTTTCCTTTGAGAATTGATTCAAGATTATCCACATGGTGTGAGTAACTATCTTGTGCTTCTTTGAATTCACATGGGGCCTCACAATTTCCCAAGTGATACTCTAGGCAAGCTTTTTTTGGTAACGTTTTACATATTCTTATTTTGAATGCTTTACGTAGTGTGCCAATTGTTAGAAGCTTTGAGCTACCAGATGTAAATGGACCAAAAACTTTCCCACTACCTAAAAATTTTCCAGTTCTAACTCGTCGTGCAACTAGTAATCGTGGATATTTTTCATCAGTTAATCTCAAGTAAGTGTAACGTTGCTGATCTTTGAGCTCAATGTTGTAAATGGGTCTGTATTGCTTTATCATGTTAGATTCTAAAAGATAAGCTTCACTTTCGTTATCTGTTAAAACAAATTCAATGTCATGAATTTTTTCAACAAGTTTTTGTGTTTTGTAGTTTTGATTTTTTAAAAAATACGACTTTACACGTTTTTTGAGATTTTTTGCTTTTCCAATATAGATGATGGAGTCTTTTTGGTCTTTCATCAAATAGATTCCAGGATGAGACGGGATGCTTATTTTGGAAATATCAAATTTCATCTTTTCATGAACGTTTTGAGGAATTTTCCTGTGTGGGTTGGCGTTTTTGCTACCTGCTGGGGCGTTCCGCAAGCCTCAACTTGGCCTCCTTCGTCTCCTCCTTCTGGACCAAGATCAATTATCCAGTCTGAATTTTTTATCACATCCATGTTGTGCTCAATTATAATTACCGTGTTACCAATGTTTACTAGGCGATTTAAGACATCAAGAAGCTTTTGCACATCAGCAAAGTGAAGTCCAGTTGTTGGCTCATCTAATAAGTAGACTGTGTTGCCAGTAGTTTGCCTTGATAACTCTGATGCAAGTTTTACTCGTTGTGCTTCCCCCCCTGATAAGGTTGGGGATGGTTGTCCTAGCTTGATGTATCCAAGTCCTACATCATAAACTGTTTGAAGCTTTCGTTTAATTGCAGGAATGTTCTCAAAGAATTTTAGTGCCTCGTAAACTGTCATGTCTAGCACGTCTGAAATATTTTTACCCTTGTAATGAACAGATAGTGTTTCAGAATTATATCGCTTTCCTTTACATTCATCACACTTTACAAAAACATCAGATAAAAATTGCATCTCAATTTGTTTTACTCCATCTCCCTCACATGCATAACACCTGCCAGCAGTTACATTAAATGAGAACTGACCTGGAGAATATCCTTTTTCTTTTGACAACTCTGTATTAGAATAAAGCTCTCGAATCGGTGTAAATGCTCCAATGTATGTTGCCGGATTTGAGCGGGGAGTTCTTCCAATAGGAGACTGGTCAATTGCAATTACTTTATCTATCTTATCTAGTCCTATGATTTCTTTGTGTTTTCCAGCTCGTTTGGTTGTTTTGTAAAAGTGTGACTCTAGTCCCTTTAGTAGTGTTTCATTAATTAGTGTAGATTTTCCAGACCCTGACACCCCAGTAACTGTAATGAACTTGCCTAACGGAAATTCAACTGTAATATTTTTAAGATTGTTAGCTGTTGCACCTTTGACAATTAACTTTCCTTTATCTTGTCGCTTTTTTTCTTTGAGCTTGATTAGTGATTTGTTTTTTAGATATTCTCCAGTAATTGACTTGTGACCATTTAGAATCTGGTCAACTGTTCCTTGAAAAACTATATTTCCTCCATGCACTCCTGCACCTGGCCCCAGGTCAAGCATCCAGTCCGAATTTCGTATTATTTCTTCGTCATGCTCTACTACGATGACTGTATTTCCTAAATTTCGCAGCTTTGTGAGCGTTTTAATGAGTCTGGTATTGTCTCTTTGATGAAGACCAATTGTTGGCTCATCTAATACGTATAACACACCGGTTAGATTAGAACCAATTTGTGTAGCAAGACGTATTCTTTGTGATTCTCCTCCTGATAGAGTGGCACTAGAACGATTCAGTGTAAGATATGTCAACCCAACGTTTTTTAGAAATTCTAAACGTGCTTTGATCTCTTTTAGAACATCACGAGCAATGTAGCTTTCTGTTTCAGTTAGCTTTAGGTTTTGAAAAAAGTCATAACACGCATCAATTGATAAATCACAGACATCCATGATACCATTTCCATTAATCTTAACAGCAAGTGCTTCAGGTTTTAGCTTTTTTCCATGGCAAGAATTGCACGGGGTTTCTAGCATAAACTGTTTTAACCATTCTCGTTTTGCTTCTGAATCTGTCTCCATAAAGATTCGGTGTAGGTTATCTAACACTCCTTCAAAGTAATCTGTGTACTCCCAGCGAGAATCACTTGACTTTGATTGATACTGGAAGTGTATCTTCTTGTCAGTACCATGTAGTATGAAATCAAGATGTTTTGGTTTTATCTTGTTAATTGGCGTCATTAAATTAAACCCAAACTTTTTGCCTACTGCTCGTAGCTCTTGCCTGCGAAATGATTGGAACCTGCCACTCCATGGAACAATTGCTCCATCAAGAATTGACTTTGTCTTATCTGGTATAACTAAATCTGCATCAAACTCCATTTTTACTCCAAGGCCATTGCAAGCTTTGCAAGAGCCAAACGGAGAATTAAATGAAAACGTTCGTGGTTCTAGCTCCCCAATTGTTACGCCACAATGAGGACATGCATTGTTTTGTGAAAATATTTTGTTTTCTTTATCTGCAGCAATCATTACTTGACCATTTGCAGCCTTTAGTGCATTTTGAATTGCCTCAAATAGTCTGCTTTTTTCTGCCTTTGTTGTTGTAATTCTGTCAACTACAATTTCAATCCAGTGCCACTTTTGTTTGTAAAGTGGTGGAATCTTTTCATCAAGTGATGTTATTTCTCCATCTAATCGAATTCGGGAATAGCCGTCTTTTTTTATCTGCTCAAATAACTTCTCATAGGTTCCTTTTTTTCGCTGAATAATTGGGGCTAAAACGAGTACCTTTTTTCCATCAAAATCCTTGAGAACAGAGTCACAAATAGTCTCAATTGACTGATTTGATATCCTGCGAGAACAATTTGGGCAGTGAGGAATACCTATTCTTGCATAAAGTAGTCTGAGATAGTCAAAAATTTCAGTTGTGGTGCCAACAGTTGAGCGAGGATTTTTGCTTGTAGTTTTTTGCTGGATTGAAATGGCTGGAGACAAGCCTTCAATTGAATCAACATCTGGCTTGTCCATCATCTCCAAGAACTGTCTTGCATAAGCTGAAAGTGACTCGACGTATCTTCTCTGCCCTTCTGCATAAATAGTATCAAATGCCAGAGTTGACTTGCCAGAGCCAGATAATCCTGAAATTACAACTAGTTTATTTTTTGGAATATCAACATCTATATTTTTTAAATTATGGTGCCTTGCACCACGAATCTTTAGCTTATCGTTTTTCATTTTTCCTTTCAATCTCCGTTTGAATTCTTTTTAATCGTTCTCTGCACTCTATTGCTCGCTCAAAGTCCAAGTCTTCGGCATATTTTTTCATTGTGGCCTCAATATCAATTGCATCGCGTGTCAGATCACTAGTTGATTTATTTTTGATATCATCTAGTGTTGTTTCTTGTTCTGGAATTGACTTTATGATTGTTTTTGGCGTTATATTGAATTTTTTATTATACTCTAACTGTTTTGTTCGGCGTCGATTTGTTTCTGACATTGCAGCCTTCATTGACTGTGTTACTATATCTGCATACATGATTACTGCAGAATCTACATTTCTTGCTGCTCGACCAAATGTCTGAATTAAACTAGTATTGTTTCGTAAAAATCCTTCTTTATCTGCATCTAAAATTGCAACTAGTGAAACTTCGGGAATATCAAGGCCCTCTCGGAGTAAGTTAATTCCAACTAGAACATCAAACTCGCCTAGTCTAAGTTGGCGAATAAGCTCAGTTCTTTGCAGGACTTCAATTTCAGAGTGCATGTATCGAACCTTGACATCTTTTTTGGAAAGATATTCGGCAAGGTCTTCTGCCATCCTTTTTGTAAGTGTAGTAACTAGTACACGCTGGTCTTTTTTTGCACGCTTGTTGATTTCTGAAATAAGATCATCCATTTGGTTTTTAGTTGGCCGGACCTCAACTGGTGGGTCAACCAGTCCTGTAGGACGTACTAATTGCTCTACAATTTGAAATGATTTTTTTCTTTCATACTCTGATGGTGTAGCTGAGGCAAAGATTGTATTTTTGATGTATTTTTCAAACTCTTCAAACTTTAGTGGTCTGTTGTCAAATGCACTTGGGAGCCGAAATCCATAGGTTATTAGCTCTTTTTTTCTAGAATGGTCTCCTTTGTACATTCCATGCATTTGGGGCATTGTAACATGTGACTCATCAATTACTAGTAGAAAATCATCGCCAAAAAAGTCTAGCAGACAAAATGCCTGCTCTCCAGGCTTTCTGCCATCAAAGTGTCTTGAATAATTTTCAATTCCAGAGCAGTAACCAAGCTCTTGAATCATTTCTAAATCATATTTAGTTCTCATCTCAAGGCGTTGTCGCTCTAGCTCATTTAGCTCAGGTAGTCTTTGTTTTAGCTCTTCTCTAATTGATTTAATCGCTTTGTCTTTGACATCTTTTGCAATGATATAGTGCTTTGCAGGATAAATTTTGATTTGTGACACCTTTCGTTTTTCTTTTAGTGACACATGATCAAGCAGAGTTATTTTTTCTGCCTCATCGCCAAATAGAGAAATTCTGACAATGTCTTCTGAATATGCTGGAATAATATCTAGTGTGTCACCTTTTACACGAAAGTTTCCTGGCTCTATTACCAAATCATTTCTTTCGTATCGTGCATTAACTAATTTTTTGATTATACTTGAGCGAGAAATTTCTTGTCCAGTTTTTATTGTAACTGACATGTCTTCCCATTCTCTAGGCGAGCCAAGTGAGTAAATACAAGACACTGTTGCAACAATAATTGTTGGCTCACCTGAGAGCAGCATTGCAGTTGCCTCTAGTCGCATTTTTTCAATTTTTTCATTGATTTGGGTGTCTTTTTCGATGTAGGTGTCAGTTTGAGGCATGTAGGATTCGGGTTGATAATAGTCATAGTATGAGACAAAATAGCCCACATTGTTTTTTGGGAAAAATTGTTTTAGCTCGGAATACAGCTGTGCTGCTAATGTCTTATTATGTGAAATTACAAGGGTGTTTTTTCCTGTTTTCTGAATTGCATTAGCTATTGTGAATGTTTTTCCGCTACCAGTTACACCAAGTAAAGTCTGAATTTTGTTTTTGCTTACCCCTTTTACTAGCTCGTCAATAGCTTGTGGTTGATCCCCAGTAGGGACATACTCTGACTTTAACTGAAACCCTTGAATTTGTTGCAATAATCAAAATGACTCAAAACTGAATTTAAAGCAATTGTGAAGAATTTGTCTGATTCTTACGTTGTAACTGACTCCATAAATTTAAGAAAATACTAATGCAAAGTATATGGAAGGTTTGAAGAAATGTCTGGATTCCAATATTGACCTAGAATCTAACCATGTTTGATATTTTTCATACCCTATGAATCGAGCTTTATTAGATCTGTATCATAAATCAATGAAAATGACAGAACAAAAAACTGTATTATTCTTTTATTGGAAAAAGTGATTTAATATTACATCTCAAAGTTCTATTTCTAGCATGGGTTCCAAAAAACGTTTTTCAATAATATTTCTATTTTCCATATTCATCCTAAGCTCTAATTTGCAACCTGTTTTTGCTGAAATTTTTTTCCCCTCAACTAATTTTCGAATTAAAGGAATTCCTACATTCTGTATTCTTGAAGCCAATTATGATAACATACCTGATGAAATTAAAACAAAATGGGCTAATATAGCAAAAGATGCTGTTATAGATTGGGAAAAAAATCTTAAAGATGCTGAAACTGAAAACAATCTTGTTTGGGATATCAATAC
>JAZGIF010000004.1:0-7578 GCA_036481835.1 Nitrosopumilaceae archaeon | reverse complement strand
GGAAAAGTTAATGAAAATACAAAAATTGATGAAAAAGACCACCGTTCAGTACGCAAAGGCGAATGGATAAGATCTGCATTAAAAAAAGTAGAACAGCTTAGACCCATTGCAGAACGAAACGACCTCAACATTATAGAATTAGCAATCAAGTTTATTTTGTCAAAAAAATCAGTTTCATCTGTATTTCCAACAGTTATTAGCGTTGAAGAAATTGAAAAATTTGCAGCAATTTCTGATGGAAATTATATCAACCAATCAGATATGAAAGAAATAACTGATTTGTATAATCAATGGCCATCATATGAGCTAAAAGCAACTCCGCAAACAGCATGAATGGCAGTCAAATAATTTTTGGCCTAGGAGTAGGTTCTGCAATTATTTTTGCAATTTTTACTTTATTGATTGGATTATTCTAGATTTTAAAAAAGTTATCATTAAAATTTAAGCAGGAATTGTTTCTTCTAATTTGAAATCGTGTTCTACAAAATATTCAACACGAGTTTTTTTGAATTCTCTGGCACTAAAGAGAATGTTGTATTCATCAACATGAATTACCTTTTGAATTTCTTTTGCCATGTTTTTGGCTTCATCTTTGGATTTACAATGGATCATTGAAAAAACATTGTAAGGCCAATCATTATAGACTGGTCTTTGATAGCAATGACTAACTTGTGGAAAAGAACCTAAAGTTTCTCCAACTTCGGTGATTCGATCATCAGGAACCTTCCACACAATCATTCCATTTGCGATAAAACCTGCATCTCTATGTCGAAGAATGGCTGCAAATCTTCTCATCACTCCAATGTCTTCATAATGCTTTAATTTTTGAAATAGTTCTTCTTCAGTAATTCCAAGTTTTTGGGCAGTGTTTAAGAATGGTCTATCAACAATTTCCAAATCTTTTTGAAGTTCTCGAATAAACTCTTTGTCCTTTTCTGTTGGCACAAATTTTACATTATTAATTTTCTTTTTCTCTTCAGTAGGTTTTACTTCATATTTTTTTTCATCTATCATATCAAGTTTTACTCCAATTTTGAATAGTTGAATTGTTGGAAGCAATCTAGTTTTTTTAATTCCTGCAAGTTTTGAGAATTTATCAACTTCGGTTTTTAGATCAGAACCGGGTGGAACTGCCAAAGTAAACCAAAGATTAAACTGGTGATTGCGTTCGTAATTATGACTTACACCAGGATGCCGATTAATTTGATGTGCCACATAGTCTAGTTTGTCAGGTTCTATTTCCAGTGCAACAAGAGAGCTTTTGTATCCTAATCTGCGTGTATCAAAAATTGCGCTGAGTTGACGTAATATACCAGTTTGTTTTAGGTTTGTTAGTCTTTTCTTTACAACATCAGTTGAGATGTCAAATTTTTTTGCAATTTCATGATATGGTTGAGACACTAGTGGAAAGGTCCATTGGATTTCATTAAGGATTTCTTTGTCCAGAGTATCCATAGTCAATATCAATGCATTTTGCTTTTCAATTAAAAATGTAACTAGGTTTTTATGAAAATACGCAATTGGTTTAAAGCAACCCTTATCTGAATTTCAATATGATTAAGAAAAGAGGGTATCTCTCAAAATTTTTGGGTACTGCAGATAAAGCAATTCAAGATGGCATAAAAAAGGCTGATGAAGCTCTTGATGCAGGAATTGAACTTGGCATAATAACTACAAAACAAGCTAGAGTTGAAGCTAAACGACTTCGAAAGGAGGCTGAAAAAGAGGTTGCTAAATTACAAAAACAAGCTGAATTTGAAGCAAACAAGATAAAAAGCAGAAGTGAAAAAAAGATTAAATCCAAGATTGCAAAATTAAAACAATCATCTTCCCCTGAAGAAAATCTTCGTGTTTTAGAAAAACTAGGAAAATTAAAAAAAGCTGGTATAATATCTCAAAAGGAGTTTCAGCAAAAGAAAAAACAGTTACTAAAAGACATATGAAATCACGTTTACGTTAAAATGTGCTAACGGTAGATGCATGTACATTGATTGTAGATCTTAATCTCAAAGGAAACTTGGCAATAGTAGTTGGAGGAGGAGCTGAGGGTCTTAAAAAAGTAAATTCTCTTCTGACCCAGGACTGCAAAATCCTTGTAATTAGCGACAAGTTAAATTCACAGCTATCAAATTACATTAAACAAAAAAAAATAAAATATAAAAAAGTTAAACTAAATGAAGTGTCTTTTCTTTCACAGTACAAACCATTTCTAGTAATGGCAGCAACTGATGACAGAGAGCTTAACAGAAAAATTGTTCAAAAAGCAAAAAAGTTGAGGTGTTATGCCTATGCAGCAGACGATCCCGATGTAAGTGACTTTGCCCATCCTTCTGTAATTAACATTAAAGATACCGTTCAAATTGCGATTTCAACTGGTGGTAGGAGTCCTGCCATGGCAAGAAAAATAAAGCTAAAAGCAGAAAAAATCTTCAAAAAACAAATCACTAATGAAGACATTTATCAAATCAAACTTCAGCACATCGCAAGAAATGCCGCAAAGGGAAAAATAGAAAACCAAAAGGAGAGAAAAAAGTTTCTATATTCAGTTTTGAATGATTCTAAGATTAAACAGTTAATAAAAGACGAAAAGATCAAAAATGCACAGAGGCGGGCTATGTTGATGCTCAGGGACTGGAAATGAAAAAAAACATAATTAATGCAAGAGTTACCTTTCGTAAATCACCAATTCATGTTCTAGAAAGGTTCACTTTCAAGGATATGGATGATGCATATTCTCGCTTCAAAGAACATGCAGGTTTATCAGAGTTTGTCATACTTCAGACATGTAATCGAGTTGAGTTGTTTGGGGCAGCAAAAAATTTTGATATTGAAAAAATCAAAAAAACATGGGCGTCACTTTCTGGTCTTGAAGAAAATGCTTTCAAAGAAAATCTTGAATTAAGCGAAAATACCGAAGTTTTCGATCACTTGTTAAAGCTGACTTCAGGTTTGGATTCAATGGTGGTTGGAGAAGAGCAAATACTTGGTCAGATAAAAAAATCTATTACATCAGCTAGAGAGAGAAAAATTTCAGGTCAACATCTCAACACATTATTTGACAAGGCAATTCGAGTAGGTACACGTGTCAGAAGTTCCACTGGAATTAATCAGGGGGGAGTTTCAATTGGTTCGATGGCAGTAAAGCTTGCTGAAGAAAATGTAGATGATCTAAAATCAAAACATATTTTATTAATTGGAACAGGAGAGTCTGCAACACTTGTTGCAAAATCTCTCAAAAAACGTGAATACCAGTTTTTAGTGTCTAGTAGGACATTAGAGAGATCAAAAGCATTTTCTGAAACACTAGGAGGAACACCAATTAGATTTGAAGATGTGATTACAGGTTTTGAAAAATATGATGTAATATTTGTAGCAACAGCTGCTCCGTATTTTCTTGTAACATTTGATAGAATAATTAAAGCAATGAAACAAAGCCCTAAAGGAAAAATGATTCTAGATTTATCTAATCCGCGAACCGTTGATGAAAAAGTGGCAACTATTGCTGGAATCAAACTAATGAATATAGACCAAATTGCAGAAATGGTTGATAAGAACATGAGGACACGAATAGGAAAGATCTCAACAGCTGAAAATATAATTAGCGAAGAATTACCAATAGTAGAAGCCAAAATGAATAGTCTAGATGCAGAACCGATTGTTAAAGAGGTATTCAAAAATATTGATTCGTTAAGAATGATAGAATTGCAAAAGGCACTTCAAATGTTAGGTGAAACTGATGAAAAACGAGTTAAAATCATTGAAGAATTGAGTAAGGCAATTGTTGAAAGTATTGTTTCTGCACCTATGAACAATCTTAGAAAAGCTTCCGAAAAAGGAAACCCAGATTTGTTAGAGGCAGCTTCGAAACTTTTTGATTACAACAAAAAAGAATAATTTTCCAGACTAGGATTATATTACAAAAAAATGAATTTTTATCATGTCATCTTTTCCAAACAGGCGTTTACGTAGGCTAAGAAAAAACGAAAAGATTCGTGAATTAGTTCAAGAAACAAGATTATCTCCTAAGGATTTGATTTGTCCTGTTTTTGTCCAAGAGGATTTGAAAAATCCATTTCCTGTCGAATCTATGCCTGGATTTGAAAGGCTTCCTCTAAATCAAGTCAATAATGAAGTACAAACAATTTCAGATTTGGGCATTCCTGCAATCATGTTATTTGGAATTCCAAAAACAAAAGATGACAAAGGAACTTCGGCCTTTGATGAAAATGGAATTGTACAAAAAGCAATTGAACAAGTACGAAAAAACTTTGGAGAAAAAATTGCGATCATGGCTGATGTTTGCCTATGTCAGTATACTTCAGCGGGTCATTGTGGTTTAGTAAAGGATGATAAAATTGATAATGATTCCAGCATTGAAACATTGGCAATGATTGCAACTAGTCAGGCAAAGGCAGGAGTTGATGTCGTGTCACCATCAGCAATGATGGATGGTCAAGTCATTGCAATAAGACAAGGACTAGATGACGCAGGTTTTTCTGATGTTGCAATAATGTCTCATTCTGCAAAACATCAATCATCATTTTATTCACCATTTAGAGATGCAGCCGAATGTACACCAAAGTTTGGTGACAGAAAGACCTACCAAGTACCTTACAGTAATGCAAGAGAAGCTATGCGTGAAGTCGAGATGGATGTCAACGAGGGAGTTGATATTGTTATGATAAAACCTGCACTAGCTTATCTTGATCTAATTGCAGAAACCAAAAAAAGATTCAATGTGCCAGTTTCAGCGTATAGTGTTTCCGGGGAATATTCTCTTGTAAAAGGTGCTGCTAAACAAGGTTGGATTCATGAAAATGAAATAATTTCAGAGATTCTTTATTCCATTAAAAGAGCAGGAGCAGATATGATAGTAACCTATTTTGCAAAAACTGCTGCAAAAATTCTCCATGAATAGCTTAAGAGATGACCAACGATTTGAGATGGAACGTGCCTTTGATTTATTACCTCATGTAGTTGGCGCCAGCTGGGCAGTAATTTGGTTTAGGCTAAGTGAGATAAAAAAACCAACTCGGCAAGAGTTTCGAGAGAAGGTTATTGAATACTTTAACATGCTAAAGCCTCTTTTGGAATCATACCCAGTCTCTGAAAAATTCACTGATATAACAAAATACATTCAAAGGAGAGAAAAGGAAGAAATTGAAAAAATTAGGCAGGGCAAACACTCTGAGATTGAAAAAAGGTATGACAGGTATATCGATTATGGCTAGATTTCTCGTTCCAAGTCAGATAGAAATTTCTTTATAATTTTGGTTCTTCTTTTTGCTTCAAATTTGCCAGATTTAGTGTTCATCTTTTTTTCAATTAGCAAAAGTTTTTTGTAAAAATGGTCGAGTATCCAATTTTTATCATTAGGATTTCTCTTTGAACAAAAAGGATCCAGTTTATTATAAAATGAACGATTTTCAGAACCACCTAATGCAAAGGTTCTTGCAATACCAATTGCACCAATAGCATCAAGTCTATCTGCATCTTGTAAAATTTTTTCCTCCAGTGTTTTTGCTTTTTTATTTTTTGAAAAACTATGACTTTTGATTGCATCTGAAATTATTTTAATTTCATCATGAGAAAAGGAAAATTTTGATAGAATTTTTTTAGATTCCAAAGAGCTTTTAGTAGAAGAATTTTTAGAACGTTTATCATTTTTAGGAAAGGAAACTATATCGTGTAATAACGCAGAATAAAGTACTAGCTTTTTGTTTGCGTTTTCTTTTTTGCATATTTTTTCTGCATTAGAAAAAACTCTCATGACATGTTCAAAGTCGTGTGCAGGATCATTTTTTTTCATTCTTTTTTTAACATCAGAAAAAATTTCTGGTAAAATCTCCAAATTACAACCTCCAAAAATTTGGTTTATTTAGTTTAAATTTTCTTTGGGTCAGCAAAAGCCCCCAATCAATAAAAGTGAAAAATATCACTACGCCAATTCCAAGTGCATCTGCAATCAAAATACCTATTAATCGATTTTCAAATAATTCCAAAAAAGGAAGTAATACAACCTGACTAATTGAAACCATAATGTAATAGGATATTACACGTCCTATCCAAAAACCAATGTAAAGCCCAATGCTTTTTGCTCGCATTAAGCCATATGCAACAAAGAGCATATTGCTTGGAAGGGGCGTAGCCGCAAAAACAAATGATGTTAATACGTATCCGAACTTTCGTTTATTCAAAAAATTTCCAATGATGTCAAGATTATTTTTTTGTTGAGATCCCATAAACCTTCGAAAAAGATGGCTAATTCTTTTTAGAATGAATCTTCCAATTGTGGCGCCTGTTGCACCAACCAATGCAAGCCAAATTGGGTCAAGGGTGGGATCTAGAGCATAAAATGATGAAAGCACTATCCAAGTAGGCGGCATCAAAAGGGGTGCTGCATTTACGCCGATTAGCAGTAGGAATACTCCAAGGTAAGAAAGTTCGGCAATTGTTTCAAAAATATCTGCCAATTTATCCTTTGAAAACCCCAGTTGTAAATCTAAACCCTTGTTTCGTATTTGTTCGGTGAAAAATTGATGAAAATAGTTAGTTCATAAAATTATTCCAAGATTTTCAAATAACAAGTTGGGTTTTTCAAAAAAATGAACAAATCATGCAATATATTTATATTCAAAAATGTCGTATAATTATGGTTGAGTGTAGAAGCATGGAAATGTTTTAGGTGTAACCTTACTTTCAAAGAGGAACCACATGCAAAACTTCATGAAGAGTTATCAAAACATTCTGTGAGAACTGTAAAAAATATTGAGATTTAGAATTAAATTCACATTAGTTTTTTAATTTTCAACTTTAACAAACATTGTTTCAGAATTTTTTTAATATAGTGCAGGAGGTGGGATTTGAACCCACGAACCCCTAAAGGAAAGGATTTCCTATTGTCATAATCTTGAGTCCTTCTCGGTTGACCGGGCTTCGATACCCCTGCAACGTTTGCGAAACATTTGTGTTAAAAAAAGCTTTATAATTAGGCTACAAAGAGGGCATTTTATGGTTACAACCGAAGAAGCAAAAAACATGAGAAGCGACATAAACATTGAAGGAACTGTGGAAAGAAAAGGCGAACTAAGAACTGTGAACAAAAAAGCAGGCGGAACAATAGATGTATGTGATGCATTCTTAGTTGACGAAGCTGGAGAAATAAAATTAACACTCTGGGGAGATGACATTCCAAAGATAAACGATGGTTCAAAGGTCAAAATTACAAATGGCTATACTAACACCTTCAAGGGAGAGGTTTCTCTCACTAAAGGAAAATATGGTCAATTGGAAGTAATATCCTAGAAACGTCTAGTTTTTCTGTTTAGTTGATACAATCTTAGATTCTAATTTCGGAAAAGAAGAAATTTCTAATTTAATTTTTTCTTTAAACCGGGCTTTTCTTATTAGATTTTTTTTTTGATTTTATACTCTTTTTTCTTTGAGTTTTTGATTTTTTCTTTTGTTTAGTTTTTTTTGTTTTAGTTTTTTTTGTTTTAGTTTTTTTTGTTTTAGTTTTTTTTGTTTTAGTTTTTTTTGTTTTAGTTTTTTTTGTTTTATTTTTTTTCTTATGCTTTA
>JAZGIF010000003.1:0-5252 GCA_036481835.1 Nitrosopumilaceae archaeon | reverse complement strand
TGTTTTCTAACAATAAAATGAGCCTGATAACGGTCCTGTGCCCCCCATGGTAGTGGATTTGGTTCTTGCATTTTTTCAACCCTTTTGAATAATTTGAATAACGTCAATGTTTGAATTTTTTACTTCAAGACATCCCTTGTTGGTGACCATTCTAGGGGTTTGTGAAAAACATCTACTGTAATATTCTCCCAACTCAACTTCATCAGTTCCAATTTCCTTTGAATGAGCATCTACCCCAATTTTTGATAAAATTTCACAAAATAGTTCTGGTTTTGACTTTAAAACAAAAGTATCAGGTTCAGAATCTTGCATGTCTGGTGATGAATTCAACCCTCAAATAAAGATTAATAGAAAAAACTCTACTCTAGGTGATCCAATTAAATAATCCAAAAAGAAGAATTTTTTTGTTAATGTTAAAATTTCAAAATAAGGTTGCTCTCATAACTGGAAGTGGAACAGGAATTGGGCAAGCTATTGCGAAAAAATTTACAGAAAACGGTGCCAGTGTAATAATTTTAGGAAGAAGAAAAGAACCGTTAGAAGAAACAGAAAAAATTCTTCAAGAGATTATCAACAAATCACAAAGTAATGCATTTGTAAAGATATTTTCAGGAATAGATGTAAGTGAGGAAACAAGTGTTACCAAAATGTTTGATTCACTCAAAGAGTCAAATACAAATGTCGATATTATAGTAAACAATGCAGGAGTTTCTGGACCTGTTACTTGTTTTTCTAATGCACCACTAGATGAATTCAAAAGCACCGTAGGAATTCACTTGACAGGAACTTTTTGGACATCAGTTGAAGCTTTGAAGGTAATGAAACCAGGGTCTAAAATAATTACAATTTCAACATTTTTTTCAGAAGAAAGACCACTAGAACAAAGGCCATACCGCTTTAGAAGCCCCTATACTGCGTCACAAGGTGCAAAAAATCGACTTGCTGAATCCATGTCATGGGAGCTAAAAGATAAAGGGATAATTTCTATCGCAACAAATCCTGGACCAGTTCATTCAGACAGAATCTACAAAACGGTTTATCCAAAAGCAGCTTCTGAATTTGTTCGAGTAAGTGGATTTGAAGATCTTTCTCCTGCTGAAGTAGAAAATGTAAGCAAAGAGATCCTTCCTCTATTAGGAGAAGATGAAAGTGTTGTAAAGGATGGAATTGCCAAAGCGGCAGCAAAGCTTGCAAAAAGTAAAGGTTCTTCAGATGAAAAAAAATTGGTTGAAACACTAACAGCTCTTTTGTCAAAGATTAAACATATTGCAGAACGAATACAACAAAATACTTCAAAAATGATAGCGGATGAACAATTTCTATCTCAAGCACAAGTTGCAGAAACTGTTCTTAGTCTTTGTGATGACGAATTATCTAAAATTCTAAATGGAAAAGTTATTCCTGGCGACAGGGTGTTCTACCCAGTAAAACCTCATATTGCTGCAGCTACTCCTGTAGTAAATCAACCAGACTTTTCATCAAAAGTTTTTGTTTTTACAATTGATGCCACTGATAAGACTGATGCGGATAGAGCCGAGTATCTTGCAAAACATGTAGAAAGTAATGGAGGAAAAGCTGTTTGTCTGATTTCTCAAAACACTCCAAAGGAATTTCAAGATACCATTAGTGGAAAATTTCATTCACATGTTGTGGATTTAAAAAATTCATCAGAAGTAAAGCGATGGTTTGATTCTGCTAAAGAAATGGGTAAAATATCCCAAGTAATTCATATTACTGGTAAAGTTCCCCCGATTTCAAATATTTCTGCTTTATCAAGGGCCGATTGGGATAATCTTGTTGACAAATTCATTAACACACCTGCCACAGTTATTCAAAATGCTTTTGAAATTTTTGTGCCAGGAGGAGGAAAAGACCCAAGATTGTTCAAGGATGTAAGTGGAACAGTTATCACAATTGGGCCAGATTTGCCTGTGGGTAAAAAGATTTCAGGGGCCGAAAGATTAAGGGTCGAAGTATTTCGAGGAGCATTAAGACCATTTACAACTACGGTGAACCAGGAATTAAGTGATGTACTAAAATCTAAAGTAAGATCTTTTCTTGTTTTTCCAGGAACTGTTGATGGCAAGGAACCAGATAACCAAAAAATTGGAATGGCAATTAACTATTTTTCAACAGAAGGGGCTTCAAAATCTGCTGAAGTAACTTTTTGTGTTGATGAGGATAGATAACTACGAAAAAATTTTCTGAACTTAAAGTAGGAGAAGAATTTTTTTCTACATGTACTATATCAAAGGACGAACTTGAAACTTACTTGAGTTTTTCTAGAATTAAAAATGTGATTTTTGATAACCATAAGGATAACTCCATTGTTTCAGGTAGAGCAATACTAGCAAGAATGGAAGGAGAATTTACTAGATTAAGTCAGATATATGGAAACATGATTTTATTTTATGGAGCAGATGGGGATAAGCAGTGGGAAAATAGGAGTATTAGATTTCTTAAACCGTTGTTCACAGATGAAATATTAAAAATAAAATTCAAAATTTCTGAAAAAAAGGAAATTGATGATGAATACGGTATGATAGTAGTGGATTACGAAGGAACTAAACAAAACGGTGATTTAGTTGTGATTTCAAATCGCAATTTGTATAGAATTAAAAAGGAACCTCCAAGGAATCAATAAAAAGTTTCACTGCTGCAGCAATCATTACTATCATGATTAATATCCTCAAACCTGTTTCTTTAATTTCTAAAGAAAGACGTGCACCTACCAAACCACCAAAAAAAGCTCCAGATGCAAGTAAAAGAGATTGATAAAAGTCTGGATGTCCTAAAATACTATGGGTAATCAATCCCGAAGAAGATGCAAATAGCAAAATGAATTGAGAAGTCGGTGCTGCATTTTTCATTGTTAATCCTATCAAAATTATCAGTACTGGAACAAAGATGATTCCACCACCAATACCAAATAGACCTGAAATTATTCCAGCAAGAAAACTTGCACCCACTGCAATTACCATTACTTGTTTTGATTTGTTGTAGTCTTTTGATTCAAATTTCCTTTTGGAAAAAATGTAAATGCTAGCCAAAATTAAAATTAGTCCAAATAAAATTTTGAATAATGAAGGTGTAATTTCTGTTGAAATTAGAGCACCAAATACACTACCTGGAACAGAGAGTAATCCTAGTTTGAGCCCAATTGAATATTCAATTCTCTTTTGTCTCGCATAAGACAACGATGATGCTGCTGCATTGCTAAAAGCTGCAAAAAGACTATTACTTGCAGCTGCAGTTGGAGGAAATCCTAAAAATGTCAATACTGGAACAATAATGATTCCACCGCCCAATCCAATTATAGAGCCCAATAATCCTGCAACAAATCCTAAAGGAATTAACCAAAGTTCCTCAAACATAGTAATCGGCATTAAAAGATATTACAGTCTATATTGCGTTTTTCATTGTAAATTTCAACCCAAGTCGATATTAATCTTCAAGTAGAGTGTGTAGCAACAAAAAGTTTCCATAAATAGCCTTCAGTATTTGTTGTAATTTCAATTTGCAATTGTTTTCCTTCAAGATTTAGATTAGATTTGCTGTGGGTTCGAATAGCATCTAAATGAAATTCCCTATGACGGTCAATCCATTCATCAATGTTTTCAATACCACTTGGCTTGAGTTCTTCCCAACAAGAACACACCAAATTTTCAATGACTGAACCAAAAACTGACTTTATTTCAGGAAGATTGTTCATGAAAGGATCCGTTTGAATCACAACAAGAACTAATTTAGGAAGTTCATGAGTACCTACCATGTGAATATTTCCTAAAAAATTCTCATCTGCATCATGTAATTCAGTGGATGTGCAATATTCCACTAATTTTTGGATGTTCTCATCTGTAAAGAAGGAACAAAATTTTTCAACATTGCTAGGTGTACTTAATTTAATTGGAGAGGACATTGAAATTCCAGTTCCTTCAAGTGTTTTTTTGATATTGGAATTTCCATCTTGATAAGTAAAATCAAGAGCTAATGTTGGCTCAAAATTAGTTTTTTCATTTGTATCTAGACTTATGATTAAAACTATACTAATTATGACGATACCAATTCCTACTGGAAAGTAGATTTTCTTAGACATTTTCACAGTTTTTATTTTAACTTAAGATAAGCCTTTGCTGTAAATTAAATAAATTTTGGGTCAAATGGAGATAATTTCTAGTTTCGAATCCTCATTAATATTAAATTCATCAACAAAACCTGCTGTTACTTCCAGTACATATTTAGCAAATTTGTTATCTCCTTTGTAGGAAGGGCAAGTAACTGTTTCTAATGCTGTTTTGCATGAAGGCACATTTTTTTCAATATGTACTATGTTTCCATTGCTGTCTATACAAATAATGTCCAATGCAAATTGCATATTTAACATCCACATTGAACGTCTTTCTTCGCCATCAAAAACAAAAATCATACCTTGATCAAAAGGTAATTCCTCTTGAAACATCAACCCTCTAGTATAGAGTGGACCTGTATCAGCAATTTGGACTTGTAAAACTACATCAGCAATTTTTACAGTACCTCTAGGAAAATCTACCAAGTCTAGTTTCACATCACTTGGAATTGACCAAATCCCTGCAATTCCAACAATGAATGCTGCAATTATGACCGGAATTAATACATGAGTTCTAGTTGCCACAGTATTAGAAAAAATACATCTGTTTAAAAACTAAAAGCAGATGTTATAACAGGGATTTTTTAAAGTCGTGAATAGATGAGACGGTATCACTTGTTTGGTGACCAATATCTGTAATTGTAGAACCATTATACATTTTATCAAGGTATTTCCCAGCTAAAATCATTGGGGCACCTATTACACTTGTAACTCCACTTGGTTCTGGTACCCAAAACATGATAAATCCAATCTTTTGAAGTTTTTTTCCAGGTGCAGGAGCCTTTTGTAATGCGCTCAAAGATGCAGCGGTTTTTTTATCATCAACTTTGGATAGTTCTGAATAAAGCCCGGTTCTTCTTTTTACAGAGCCCGAAATTGCCTTTAACTCATCTAATTTCTTTTGTAGTGGGTCGTTCAATTCGCAGTTTGATATTTTGGGTTAATTAGATAATTATCTATGATCATGTTTGATTACTCACTAGTCAAGTTTCAGAAGCTCAGGAGTGATTTTGTTCCTAAAGCAGTACATCATATTCATAAAACACGAAAATTATATCAGATACCCTCAACATAGCAAGACAACTTGAAGAAGAAAAATTCTAAACGACTAGAATCGATAAAGGCT
>JAZGIF010000002.1:0-2457 GCA_036481835.1 Nitrosopumilaceae archaeon | reverse complement strand
GCTGGAAGTAAGAAACTAAAACGTCAAATGGCACCTACTTTTTGGGGCATTACACGAAAAAACAAAAGGTTTGTAGTAACAGTAAAGCCTGGTCCTCACCCTAAAAAACAATCTATTCCAAGTGCTGTGTTTTTACGTGACACTTTAAAACTAGTTTCTACACTTCGTGAAGCAAAATCTACAATTTATGACGGTAATGTGTCTGTTGATGGAGTTACAAGAAAATCTCTTCATCATGGTATGGGCTTGATGGATGTTGTAGAATTAAAAGGAATATCTGATGTTTATCGCTTGGTTCCTAAAGCCGGTCATGTTTTAGAACCTCTCAAAATCGACAAATCTGAAAAATCACAAAAACTAGTTAAGGTCACTAGTAAAACAACCATCAAAGGTGGTAAAACCCAAATCGGTTTTCATGATGGGCGTTCAGTAATTTCTGAAACCAAAGTAAATGTTGGCGATTCATGTTTGATGCAAGTGCCAGAACAAAAAATTCTTGATATTATTAAATTGGATAAAGGCACTCAAGTAATTATAACAAAAGGAGTTAATGCAGGACAATTAGGTACCGTTGATGAAATAAAAGAAGGCACCTACATTTTGCCAAAACGAGTTTTAGTTTCTTTAGCTGAGCGAAAAATCGAGATACCAACAGATCTTATTTTGGCAGTGGGAAAAGAAAAACCTGTTATTCAGATTAGGTGATAAAATGTCTCAGCAATCTCAAACAATTATGAAACAAATCCGACTGGAAAAAGTTGTATTAAACATGGGTGTCGGCAAGTCAGGAGATGCAATAGAAATTGCAAAAACTGCTTTGAATCAAATTTCTGGAAAAAAATCATGCGCTAGAAATGCAAAAGCTACTCAAAGAGATTGGGGAGTTCGTAAAGGGGAACCAATAGGTGTTGCAGTAACTACACGTGGAAAAGATGCTATTCCATTACTAAAACGACTTTTAGAAGCAAAAGGAAACCAAATCAAAAATTCCTCTTTTGACAACTTTGGAAATTTTTCATTTGGAATTTTAGAACATATTGATATCCCAGGAATAAAATATGAACCAAAAATTGGAATCTTAGGTTTAGATGTTGCAGTTTCTCTTGTAAGGCCAGGATTTAACATTCGAGTTCGAAGTAAACACAAGGCTAAGATTGGCCAACATCATAGAATTACTACAATAGATGCAAAAGATTTTCTAACTAAGGAATTTGGAGTGACACTCATCTAATGGCAAAAAACAGATCATACGAATTTACAGGAAGGAAAAAACACACGTTTGGTCGAGGTTCTCGTTGGTGTAAGCGTTGTGGCGATTATACAGCCGTTATTCAAAAATACCATCTCTATCTTTGCAGACGATGTTTTCGGGAAGTAGCTGTCTCGTTGGGATTTAGGAAATATATGTGAAAAAAGTATGCCTGCAACTAATGTTTTAGCAAATTTGTTTGTAACCCTCTACAATACTGAGGCAAGAAGAAAAAGTGAATGTATTGTTCTTCCTGCTTCTAAATTAGGAATTGAGGTTCTAAAAACTTTGGAAAAGGAAGGCTACATTAAAAAATTCGAGTACGTTGATGACAGAAGAGGTGGGAAATTCAAAATCCAACTATTGGCAAAAATTACTAAATGCGGTGCAATTAATCCTAGATTCAAAGTAAAAAAAACTGAATTTTCAGAATGGGAACAACATTACTTGCCCTCTTATACACGAGGAATGCTTTTAGTAACAACTACTCAAGGAGTCATGTCTCATCATGATGCTGCTAACAAAGGAATTGGAGGATTCTTAATAGGATATGTCTACTAAAGCAGTTGAAAAATTTGAAGCCACTGTAGAGATTCCAGATAAAGTTACTGTAACTTTGAAAAAAAGTATTCTTGGAGTAGAGGGTCCACTTGGAAAAAAATTCCAAAGTTTTAAGAAAATACCCGTAAACTTGGAAGTAAGTGATGGCAAAGTATCACTCAAAGCAATTGGAACAAGAAAAAAATACTATGCGATTCTAAATACTGCCAAATCACTAATTACAAATCTTTGTGAAGGCGTTCTTGAGGGATACACAATAAAATTGAAAATCGTTTACGCACACTTTCCTATAACTGTCAAGACAAAAGACGATAAAATTTTAATCCAAAATTTTCAAGGTGAGCGCTCTTCTCGTATTACCAGAATTCGTGGCTCGACCAAAGTAGTCGCTAAAGGTGATGAAATAATTCTAACCGGACCAGTACTAACAGATGTTTCACAAACAGCTGCAGAAATAGAACTCAAAACCAGAGTTAAAAATAAGGATCATAGGGTTTTTCTAGATGGTTTATACATTTTCTCAAAATCCAAGGGTATTGAAAAATAACTAAACATACCTGATGGGGAAATATACACAAATGACCCTTGATATAGAATTTAAGAAACAAACTAACAAACTAATCCGTGAAACATTAGACCTGTACAAA
>JAZGIF010000001.1:0-5237 GCA_036481835.1 Nitrosopumilaceae archaeon | reverse complement strand
ATTTTAGGATCAAGCATTACTCTATCACTTTAAGTGCAATTTGAACATGCTCTAAAACTTCATCAACTGTAGCAATTAACTTCTTCATGTTACCCTGACTTTGAAAAATAAGAACAAGTTTGTTATCAACATTTTCTACTTGCAGAGTCAAGTTTTCTGGAAAATCTACGTTGTCTGGCTCTAATGCTTTTTTTATGGACTCTGCCTTTTCTTTTGAAAGGTTGTTAAGATTTACTTGTACTTTGCACCTTAGCGACATTCTCTTCTAAAAAATCTAAGAATCCATCCAATTTGTCTTTAGTTATTCTAGCCCCAGCTGCTGCATCATGGCCTCCACCTACCCCATTGAATTTTTTAGCTCCTGTCCTCATTAGTAAACTCAAATTTACATCGGATTTGCAGCCCAGGGATTTTCTTGAAGAAAACTTTATTGTTCCTTGTTCTCCATTGGTTCTCAAAATTACAATTTTGCCTGCATTTTTTGGAGAACCGGCCATTAAAGAAGAAATGGTGCCTGTCATGGTTTCTGGAACCACACCTTCAGCATTTATCATTACATAATTGTGGTTATCATTAATTCTCCATCTTTCGTTTCCTAGAATATTCATGTAATTTCGAATCATTTTTCTATATTCAGCTAGAATATTTTCTCCTTCTTTGAGTATCTTATTTCTATCACCCATACAAATTGCAATTCCAACTCCTGCCTTTCTAATTCTGCCACAAGAGTTTAACATTGTAGAAAAATCTCTTCCATCTCTGAGAAAGCTTCTTCTGTCTTCTTGAGGAAATGTGTAAGTATATCCAATTAACTCCTCCATAATCTGAGTTGCATTTTTGCTTACGGTAAATTTTGTAATTGCTTCAATTACCTTTCTTTTTTCTTCTTCTTCGAGCTCAGATGGAACTCTCCATCTACCCCCATCCTTTAGTTTAACTCCAGATGAATTGAGTAATGATAAACATGCATCCCTATTCCAGGTTAGTCCCTCAATGAAGGGTTGTGATGTAAATGCCAGTGAATCAGGAAGAGGTCTAGTCTCTCTACCAACTAACAATAAATCCAAATCAACTTCTAGCTGACCCAGACTTTTAGCCGTCTCTACAATTTCAGAATTTATTCCAACAAAGGATTTTTTTTCACCCTGATCTTGTCTGTCTCCAAGTGCAGAAACCACAGCAACACCAGCCAAGTCGACATTTTTTTCATCTAGGGATTTTGCGGCAAGATAGGCCATTCCACCTGCGCAAATTTGTACGCCTCCATCAATTCCAAATTTCCATGAATTGATTACTCGTTCATTGTCAAGTTCCTCATCTGGAATTTGATGATGATCAAGAACTATCCAATTATCCCCAAGTACTTCATCAAGGTCTTTTGCAAACCCTCCACCCAAATCGGTAATTACATGAAAATCCCTTGAATCCTTTTTCAGTTTTTCAACAAGGTTTCTGTTAAACTCTGACTCGGTTCTAATGGTACATTTTGCACCTGCTCTGATTAGGGCCTTTGTAATAATACTTCCAGAGGTAATGCCATCACAATCAATGTGAGTAATTACTGAAATGTTCTTTCCAGATTTAATTAAGCCTGAAATTTTTTCTTCAAAAAAGTTTAAAGATGTTTCAAAATTTTTTTCCATCACTCAAGTTGTGCGACTACGGACTTATATTTCCAATTTTTTGGGATTAGACCTTTTCTCTTATAGTATACTGAAAGCCTGTGAACTTTGGCTTCGATTAATTCAAGGGATCTGACATTTCGGTGATCGGATTTATGAGTTCTAAGATGCTTTTGCAGTCCAATAGACTTGTTGACAATGTTTTGCAAATCTTCTGGGAGTTCTGTTTTCAAATTGTTTTCTGCTAAAACCTCAGTAATTCCTTTGTTGATGATTGGTTTTACAAGTGGAATTGAATGTTGATCTCTTAGTTTAATTCCAATCTGACTTGAGGTAAATCCCTCCTTTCCGTATTTTGTAATCAGATCTTGGATTTCTTCGGGTTTTTGGGTTATCCATGATGGTTTTTTCAATATAATTGGTCTAGTAGAGTGAGATTTTCCATGATTGTGTGTGTGCAAACGTCCCATGGCATGCGGTGCCTGTAGATCAAAGATAAACGTTACTTCAAATCAATAATTAATTACCAAAATTGATACTGAGAAAAAAGTTAAATAGCGACAGCAGTCATTTCCTCAACAGGTAAACGATATGAATAAACCGATACTAATAGCAAGTATTCTTGCCGTCTACGTCCTGGGATACTATGGATTCGCAGGTTTAGATTTAGCCTATGCACAGTACATGGGTAACGTCGGTCAAGCTGGCGAGATAGGTGTTGGCACACTTGAAGAAACACTCGAGCTTGCATTAAGAAGGATGGAAGCTGCAGAAGCAAATCCAGCTAGCGGTTCAGGAACCCCAGTTCTATCAGCAGACGGTGTGCTTGGCGCATCTGCAATTTCAGCTGCTGTCTTTGGCGGAATCGCTGGAGCACTATTCTACAAAGCAAAATCTGGAAAATACGCAGCTCAAGGAAGAGGTTAAACAAATCTTCTTTTTCTTATTTTATTGAAATATCCCAAGATTATCTATTCATTAAGATCTCATTTATTTTGAAAATAACAGAAATGTATATATCGCACGTTTGTAGTTGAGATTTCAATGATTCCGATACTGGGCGCACTGCTAAACTTATTGACAGTCACTTTACAGTTAGGACCAAACTACGACCCATTATTCTATGATGTAATGGTATACATTTTCGGAACAATAATGTTCACAGTATTTCTTTTGTCAATGATTGCATTCTGGTTACGAGTTCACGGATGGGCATACAAAGACACCCGTGAGAGATGGGTTGATGAATTAGACAGCCACTTTGAGAAAGAAGGAATCGGTCTAATCCCTGACAACGGCAAATACTGGTAAATCAATTATTCATTCTTTTCATTATTTTTAATATAACTTATTGTAAGATTTTTTTATCATCTAAATGTCTGGGGGTAAAAAGTCCGAGTCTTTGGAACTTTCATAATCTTTTGAAAAGAACTCTGCCCGATAATGATTTCCATCAACCAAAGGTGCACCAAAGAAGTTTTCATCTAATATTTCATTTACAAAAATTTTAGATTTATCCTGTTTCATATCTCGCATTGGAAATCCCTCGTCATGATAAGTTGTCCAAGTCCAGAAAAAGTGGCCAATCTCAAATGGATATTCTTCATCCCATTCTGCATATATGGTGCCATCGTTAGACAAAGTGTAGATAGAGTGTGTACACCGGTCGGCAATTCCTATGTTGGCTGGGATTTCGGCCTTTTGTCCATTCACATAAAGTTCTACGGTTGCGGAAATTTTGTAAGTTGTAACCCTGTCATCGATACAGACCCTAAGAGGATTATCCGCGTTTGCCCATTGTTGAATAAATATACTTCCCAAACCCACAGAAATTCCAACTCCTGCGGTTAGAACCAAAAATTTTATAGTTTTTTTCCGTTTTACAGGATCTCCCATCCCCGGCCAAAACATGCATAAACTCGCTCTGAATTACATAAAGTCCTTTCTACGAAAATTTGAATTATTCATAGACCACCTCAAGGGTATCAAACTTGTCCTGATGATCAGCAATGTAAAAAGTAATTTCATCAGAGTCAATTTCAAGCCATTCTGATTCTCCCTTAAACGGCAGATAGTCCTCGATAAAAATATCTCCAGATCCTGTGAGTCTTACTAGAATCCTTTCTTTTTTTGAATTTATATTAAATGGGAGTTTGAGGACTTTACCTCTTCTCTCATTTTGAATATTGATGGTATATTCTTTATTTTGGAATTCTACTTTTCCTTTAAAGTAACTTTCATTGATGTTGAGAAATTGAATTTTAAAGCCCAGGCTCATTTTTACTCGTCAATTCTACAAAAAAATCAAAAATAAGATTTTGATTCGTAATCGATTTGGAGTTTTACAACTTTGTTTAATTGGTAAAAATAATAAAATGAAAAAGAGGGGTAATTTGTTTTAGATTACTTGCCAGGGTCGTGTCGCGAAGGTTATCACATAACCAACTCCAATTATGATTGATTGGTATGCGATGTTGGTATATGGAATTGGTTTGATAATGAAATCTCCATCTACAACAACAGTTTGACCAGGACCAAGACCAGGACCGACACCTGCTACATTAAGCTGAGTGTGTACGTGATATACTCCTGGCTCAAGTGCCATTGCACATATTTGATAAGGAACTACAGAGTTTCCTTGAATGTCAAATACGTTACCTGGAGGATCACGTGATAGGATTTCCCATCTGTTTCCAGCATTTGTTGATTCTGAGAAGATTGATGCCCAAGCCCTCATGTCTCTTTCAATCAAACTAACAAGTTCTCCACTAAGGCATAATGTTTCGCCTGTTTGGAGAGATTGTCTGTTGAAGGTTTCATCCTGAATTCTTATGAAACGACTTTGCAGCTGTGCTTGAACACCGTGTGCTTCTGCTGTTGGTAGAATAGACTCTACCCAATTGAATCCAATTGTGCCAAGTGCAAGAATTAATCCGAGTCCTACAACGATTAGTTTTTTATTGACCATATTTATCCCGTTAATTATCAAATGAGCCTACTATCAACGATATATGTTTTACCGTAGGAATGATCGCATTTCCTCACGCTCATTGATTATCATCAATGATTAACATCCAAATATGCTGAAAAGATATTAAAAAATTTATAAAATTTACCATATCAATATACAATATTTCTTATAAAATTTGTATATTTTTTCAAAAAATTTCAAAAAAATTATTACAATTATAACTAATACCTTATATGTGAAATGTAGACTTAGTACCTTATGGCACAAATGCCGGCACTAATTCCCAAAGAGGTCGAAATCCAGAGACTGAAAAAAATCTGGCTAATGATTATCGCTTTGGGATCAATTGCTGCATCGGTAGAAGTCGACAACTTTGTTGACGGTTCTCTACATCAAACATCTATCAGAGATAGTGCATTTACACCAGCTCACTGGTGGTTATACTCCCACTTTGTGGCCCTTCCATTAGGTTGGGGTGCATGTGCAATCTATGATAGAAGGGTACCAATTCTCAGAGGTCCAAACAACTCAATAAACACTGGACTTAAGATGACAATTCTAGGTTATCTTGCAACCATGTTTACAATTGGAGTCAATGAGATGTGGCACTTTTGGTTTGTAGAAGAAATCTTTGCAGTACCAAA